>JBEEOB010000051.1:0-18677 GCA_041191865.1 Bacteroidota bacterium | reverse complement strand
TGGAAAAATTCAGGGTGCGATGTTGATCGTTGCTGCCTTCGTTGAGGCGGTTGCGTTATTCGCTGCTGTAATTTGTCTATTGGTAACTTTGAAATAAGATACCAATCGAATAAGCCCAAGGGATAGCCTTGGAATCCTTATTCAAAACATTTGAAACGCAATTTGGAATGCAATAGGCGCCAAATTGCGTTTTATAAAAAACGAAATACTGTAAATATTAAGATATTATGGAGTTAATTACCCCAGACTTTGGACTTATCTTCTGGCAATTACTTGTCTTTGGAATCTTGTTTTTCCTTTTAGCCAAATTTGCTTGGAAACCCATCATTCAATCGTTAGCTGAACGTGAGCAATCCATCGACGAAGCGATCAAATTATCAGAAACAACGCGTGCTGAAATGGCCGAGTTGAAAGCTGGTAACGAACAATTAATTAACTCGGCACGTGCTGAGCGCGATGCATTAATTAAGCAAGCAAAAGAAGCGTCTGACGCGATGATTGCACAAGCGAAATTAGATGCACAAACAGCTGCTAACCAAGAAATCGAAAAAGCACGCGTTGCATTCGAACAAGAAAAAGCGAGCGCTGTAGCGGCTATTCGTAAAGAAGCAGCTACCCTTTCGTTAGACTTAGCTGAAAAAGTGTTAAAAAGCCAATTAAAAGACAAAGCAGCTCAGGAAAAGTTGGTTACTGAGTGGATGGCTGACGTTAAATTATCTTAATCGAATAGACCATGTCAGAATTAATTGTAGCTCATCGGTACGCTAAATCCTTGCTTGACTTCGCCATTGAAAAAAATGCCGTAGAAGCAGTAGCAAAAGACATGATCGATTTCGCAGATACTTGCGAAGGAAGCCATGATTTAGTCTTAGCACTTAAGAGCCCAATCATTAAGCATTATACGAAATTAGCTATCCTAGCGAAGCTATTTAAGGATACATTCAACCCTGTTACGTACGGCATCTTTGTGATTATCACAAACAAGAACCGTGAGAAAATTCTTCCTGCTGTAGCCAAAGAATTCATCTCGATGTACACAGATTACAAAGGAATTCAAAAAGCGACAGTTACCACAGCTTCTACGCTGACTGCAGATCAAAAAGCGACGGTTTCGAAAATCGTAAAAGATTACACAGGCAAAGAAGTAGAATTGATCGAAAAAATTGATGAAAGCCTAATTGGAGGCTTCATCTTGAAAGTAGGCGACCAACAAATCGATGATTCGATTAAGCGGAAGCTGAACGATCTGAAAGTTTCTTTAGCATCTTAATCAAAAGGCCTTGGGAACAAGGCCTTTTTTTATCCCCTATCCATGAAAAAATTCTCCTTATTTACGGGTTCACTTATTGCTGGCCTTTCGGTTGCCTTAGGGGCATTTGGCGCGCATGCATGGAAAGATTATTTACGCGACATTAACCGCTTAGAAACCTTTGAAACAGCCGCACGCTACCAAATGTATGGAGGGATTATCTTATTAATTCTTGGCGTTTGGCAAATGCAAATCTCCAACAAATACCTGAAGACGGCTGGTTACATCATTTTCGCAGGGGTGATCATTTTTCCAGGGTCTCTATACATGATTTGCATCACGCAAAGTGTGCTGTGGGGAGCCGTTGCTCCAATTGGAGGATTAGCCTACATGACCGGCTTAGGCTTGATGGCATACGCGACACTGAAACAATAATTAGTGCCGCATCACAAGCTCTAAACTGTTCCAAACAATTTCACCCATCGTTTTACATGCCAAAAAGCGCACATCATCGTAATGCTTCGCTAGCTCTGTTTTAAGCTGATCAATATTTTCTAAAGGGGCGATGTCATCTTTCGACATAACAGTCATTAAATCGGAGACACGCTGGCTTTCCGACTTCAACCGACTCGCAATCATGGAACGTTCCTCGATCTGATATTGCCAAACAGATTCAGGAGTCATGTATTTCATCCCTAATTCAATCAGGGCATTGTTTTGCTTGAAATATTGGGGCATATACACCGACTTCTTTCCTTCATAACATTGCTGATCAAAGTCAATGGGCCGAATACGGTAATAAATCTCCTCAAAATCAGGATTGGTAATAATCACAAAATTGGCACTGTGCATATCTCCTAGCAACTGAACCAAGCAACGCTCATTGAACTTCACAAATTCTTTGGCTAAACGAATAGGAGATTCCAAATCCTTCTCAAGATCCTGCTTTAAAAAGGCATCTCCCGGAATTCCCGCAATATGTTCCTCGACCAAAGTGTTGTCATAAGTCACATAATTGATGCGGTTAGGCGATAAGATATGCTCTAATTCCAATCCATACACACGAGATGCGTCGGCAATTTTGATATAGAAATAATCGAAGTTATCATTCACCCGGTTCACAATGCGAATGCGAAAAGGATGCGTATTGCCATAGGTACAAAAATCTACTCGATCAATTACTAAGTGCTTGATAACCTCCTCATTTCCGTCGGTCTTTAAATCGGCATAGATCTGCTTCAAGGACTCATAAACATCTGCTTGATCGGAGGGCGAATAGAAGACCGTTTCCCAAAGCGTATCCTGACCATTCTTATCATACAATACAATCGCATTTTCGTAGCGCAATAAATCCTGGTAGGAAATATTCATCGCATGCTCCCGATTGTATTTATGTAAATAACGGCGCAATTGATTGTTAATCCGGAAAGGGGCTTTTTTCTTTGAGATGAGCGCCATTATTCGGTATAGTCTAGAGATTTACCAAAGGTTTCCTTCAATTGGGACACCGCGAAAATGGCTAAAGCAAAACATAGAATTCCCACATAAGCGGCAGCATGAATTAAGCCGTTGGCAGGAATTAAATACTTAAAAAGCAGAGAAATAGGAATCAATGCCCCACGCACAAAATTCGGCACCGTCGTTGTCACGGTCATTCGAACATTTGTACCAAATTGCTCAGATGAATACGTTAAAAACACAGCCCAGTAGCCGCCAAAGAAACCCAATAATGTGATGATTAATTTTGCCTGGGCGGTGGAAACTTCTGTAATCCCAAAAAGATAATAAACACATAGGACGACAGCGATAAACAAATAAGTTAAAACAGCCTTTCCGCGACTCTTAAACCATTGACTCAATGCCCCAGAAGCAAAATCCCCAATCGCCAAGCCTAAATAACAGAACATAATCGCATCTCCTGCATTCACTTTCCCTTTTAAAATCTCGGGTGCAGAAAACACCAAAATTCCGATGATATACCAAATGGGCAATCCCATTAGAATACAATACAGGTATTTCTTAAACCGCGTACCCGAAGAAAATAACTGGAAAAAATTCCCCTTCTGCACCCCAGCGTCCATGTGAGAATACATGGAAGATTCAAACGTACCTAAACGGAGTAGCAACAAGGCTAAGCCCATCCCACCACCAATAAAATAACAAGAACGCCACCATTCCGGATCCGAACTTAGTCCAGCAATAATAGGGGCAAAAACAGCACCCGCGGCGCCTACACCCGCGATAATAAGTGTTCCAATCCCTCTTTTGGATGGTGGCAAAGTCTCATTCACCAAGGTGATACCGGCACCTAATTCCCCAGCTAATCCGATACCAGCAATGAAACGAAGGATGGCGTACGTATTTAAATCAGTAACTAAACCATTCATGGCGTTCGCAAGCGAATAGAGTAAAATAGATCCAAACAGAACAGATTTACGGCCTTTCTTGTCGCCATAAATGCCCCATAAGATACCGCCAATCAACATTCCGCCCATTTGAACGTTCATCAGATTCAAGCCTTGATTCAAAAGCTCGCCCCCTTGCAATCCTAAGCTCATTAAACTCGGATTCCGTACGACAGAAAACAAGATTAGATCATAGACGTCTACAAAATAACCGAGTGCCGCCACGGCAATTAACATTTTGGCTTTGGAAGTAATTTTTTCGTTTTCCATACTAGCGAGAAAGCATATCCGACCGGTGAGAGTCTAATTTTAAAAAGATAAAGAGCAAAATAGTAAATGACCATAAGGATGAACCCCCATAACTAAAAAATGGCAATGGAATTCCCATGATTGGCATTAGACCAATGGTCATCCCAATATTAACCAAAAAGTGAAAGAATAAAATACCGACAACTCCAAAACCATATGCACGCGCAAAACGTGAACGTTGTAGATCTGCTAAGTACATCAGTCTCCAAAGAAAGACCATAAATAAGAGAACAATCGCAGCCACTCCGACAAAACCAAACTCTTCGCCAATGGTACAGAAAATAAAATCCGTACTCTGCTCAGGCACGAAATCAAATTTAGTTTGCGTTCCGCCTAAATAACCTTTCCCCCAAAAACCGCCGGAACCAATCGCAATCTTGGATTGGGTAACTTGATAGCCTAAGCCTCTTGGATCAAAATCAGGGTCTAACAATACCTTAATTCGATTTCGCTGATGCTCTTTCAATACATTGTTTACTACCCATTCGACCAACATCGCCAAAGACATAATCACCGAAATCCCCAGGGCAATTTTCACATAGGTTTGGTACATCCGTTGCAGGTAAATCGGCATCAACAATACGAGCATACCCGCCAAAATAACCAACAATATGAAGATTGTCAGCGGCTTTAAAATCAAGGCACTTACAAACAAAAAGATTCCTCCCAATAACAAACTAGGGTATTCGCCAGGTAAACCCTCACGGTAAAGCAAGATAATAAACGACACAAACACCAAAGCAGAACCCGTTTCATTGGAGCCAACAATCAGCAAAATGGGCACAAACATGATCACTGCAGCCTTCCACTGATTACGAAAACGCGTTAAACTGACTTGGGGGTCATTGAGGTATTTGGCCAACAAAAGTGCGGTAGCGGTTTTAGCAAATTCGGCTGGCTGAATTGTGACTGTGCCAATCTTAAACCACGAATGAGAGCCATTAATCGTAACGCCAAGGAAAGGAACCAAAATCAATAAGAAAATGAATAATCCATAAATCACAGGAGCAAAGGATTCAAAGAATCGAAAGTCGAGTGCAAATATGAACATGATCAGGACAAAACTCGTCCCAATCCAGATTAACTGCTTCCCGGCGTTTGAGGTGTAAAAAGCGGCATCAAAAAGTCCAAGGGGTGCTTCCGGATTATATACCGCTGAATAGATGCTCATCCATCCCATCAGGACAAATAGCGCATATAAGCCTACGCTCCACCAGTCTAATCGACTTGCCATATTTCCCGACGTTTGACTCATTTTCGTAAACTATCGCTTGTAACTTTTTTGACGGGTCGGTTATACGTAACGTTCGCCAAATAACTCATATTCATAAATTTCGTCTCCACGTCCTTCCGATCAACCCGACCTTTTAAATATTTTTCAATGATCAATGAGGCAATCGGCGCCGCCGCAAATCCACCAAAACCGGCATTCTCCACGAAGACAGCGATCGCAATCTTAGGATTGTCCTTTGGGGCAAACGCAATAAAAATCGAATGATCTTTTCCTTTCTTGTTTTGAGAAGTACCCGTTTTGCCACACATCGTGATATCGGGAATGCGACCATCTGCCCCTACCGTTCCATGTAAAACAGCATCTTGCATCCCTTGAATAACCACAGGGAAATATTTCGCATCCACACCCACAGAAACGGGATTCTTGTAAAATGGATCTATCGTTCGCTTCTCCCCTACACCCTTAACTAAATGGGGAGGAATATACCAACCGCGATTCGCGATGATTGCTGCAAAATTGGCCATCTTTAAAGGACTAACCACCAATTCGCCCTCGCCGATACTCAAGGAATAAATATTGGAAAACTTCCAAGTATTCTCGCCTTTGTAAACTTTATTGTAATAATCCACCGTAGGCAAATTTCCTTTTTTCTCATTGCTGACATCGACACCTAACTTTCTTCCAAAACCAAAATTAGCGACTAAATCCGACCAGCGTTGCAAACCTTGTGCAGAACGTTCAAAGGTATTACCTGTCGTCCCATCATACAAAATCTTTCGAAAAGCATGGTAAAAATAGGGATTACATGACCATTGAATCGCATTATGTAAATCATTGTGTGAGGTATTGTGCGCGTGACATTTCACTGGTGCACCCGCATGCCCAAAGACTGAACCCGCCGAAAGAATTCCTAATTGTTGACCCACGAGCGCTTGAACCAACTTAAACGTTGACCCAGGACGATAATAAGCAGAAGGAGGTCGATTAATCAAAGGTTTTAACGGATCGAGGGCTAATTTCTGATAGTATTTGGAAAAATTTCGTCCGGCCAATAAACTGGGATCATACGAAGGCGCTGAAACCATAGTTAAAATCTCTCCCGTAGATGGCTCAATGGCAACCACACTTCCTACCTTGTGCATCATTAAACTATCTGCATATTCTTGCAGTCGTATATCGATACTCGTATATAGATTTTTGCCAGCGACAGGGTTCACATCCAACTTTCCTTTTTTGTAATCACCCTTTTCAACCCCATTGCTGTTGACCATGCGGTATTTTACGCCACGCTGTCCGCGCAAAACATCCTCGTAATAAGACTCAATGCCCGAAATTCCCACATAATCACCTTGGCGGTAATAATCATCTCGTTGGTCTTTCAGCGAGTTTGGATTAATCTCGGCCACATAGCCTAAAGCGTTCGAAAATGCAATGGATTGATACGTTCGAAATGCAGTAGTCGTGATGGAAAAGCCTGGGTAATCCACCATGGCATCTTGAATGCGAGCAAAATCCTCTTTAGTTAAATGCTTTAAAAACAAGGAAGGTTTTACCCGCGAATAAGCACGTGCTTGTTTTGTAATGGTATCAAAATAGCCCCGTGTAACGCCAAAAAGCTTGCAAAAGCGATTGGTATCTTGCACCACAGCTTTTCGAGGGGTAATGTACACATCGTATACCGGTGTATTGTAAACAATCAATTTACCCTTACGATCATATACTTCGCCGCGAAAAGGAACTTGAATGATTTTACGAATGGCATTATTATCCGCCGCCTTTTCATAGGTGTCATCAAGCAACTGCAAATAAAACAGCTTACCCATGAACACCAATCCAATGCTCACAAAAACGAGAAATATAATTAATCGGCGGCCTTCGAACACGCTAGCGCGAGTTTAACATGAAAAATAACAGCAATTTACGGAATATTTTGTGAATTATTTGGGGAGACTTTTGATCAAGGCAATCATGGCAAAAGCAATGGATCCCAAGGAAAAACCTAAGGTAAACCAAGGCGTATGCGTGTGAAAATACCCATCCAAATAACGACCTAAATAAACCCCTCCCAAGATTGTTACCAACATTTGAAATGCCGCCCCGATAAATCGCTGATATGATTGCATATTTTTAAAAAATAATCCTTTGTCCGCACACTAAATTTATGGCTTTTTCATTTATATATATTGTAAATTTGAAAATTGTATGCGTCACAAATTATGATTCGGATTCTCACGGTTGTTTTGGTGTTATTGGTCGCTTGGAGCTGCTCCCAGCACAGTACCAAGCCGGCTGCCGTTACTTTCCACAACATCAACGCCAAATACAATGCCATTTGGCAAGCCGATCGCCTTTTACAAAACTTGCATCACCAATTGCGGGATGAGCGTGTGGAAAATTTTGCCAATGAATTACCCATCCTGGCGCCTGTGGATTCGGCTTTTGGCATCAGCCATACGTTAGAGATCGGGAACCTGATTCGAAAAGCGTCATTGGTCATCGACCGGCATCAAAACTCCGCCTATTTGGACGATGCTTACTTGCTTATTGCAGAAGGACGCCTTTTACAAAAAGATTACAAAAATGCGATTGAAACACTGAAATACATCAATACCCTAACACCGGACATCAAAACACAACGCAGGACCTTAACCTTGCTCTATCAAACGTACTTACTTCAAAACGATTACGAATCAGCCGAAAAAGCAGCGGAATATTTAGTCGAAAATGGGTTGACGAGCGCGGATTATGCCTTGGCCAAAGCCTTTGAGTATCAACAAAAAGGCGAAATCAACGCCAGCATCGATGCATTAAATCAAATAATAGGCAAGATTAAGAATCGGGGCGAAAGAAGTCGTTTGTATTTTATTCTAGGCCAACTGAATGAGCGAATCAATCAAGGGACCCAAGCCAAAGAAGCCTACCAAAACAGCATGCGACAAAAGTCAAATTATGAATTGACTCTCCGTGCAAACATCGCTTATAAATCCCTCGACCAATCCATTCCTGCCCTTGAGAAAATGTTGGCCGACCCGAAAAATGAGGATCAGAGATCCGAAATTTATGTAGCCATCGGAAAGATTCACTTAGAACAAAGGGAGTTAAATCAAGCACGAGTCGCTTGGGAAAAAGCAACGAAAAATAATCCGAATAAGGGGGAATTGCATTACCAATTAGCGAACCTATTTGCTAATCAAATCAAAGATTACCCGAAGGCCTCGGCCTATTTTGACTCTGCTTCGATTAGTTTATCTAATACCCATCCGGCCTATGCGAAAGCACAGAAATTGAAAAAGGACTGGAATGCATACGTGGAGTTAGCTGGAAAAATTCAACACGAAGACTCCTTGCAAAAGCTTGCCAAACTACCTCTGAGCGAATTACAAACGCTTTACAAACAGACACAAGTAAAAAAGAATCAACAAAACGATTCCCTTCAAAAAGTCCAGTCTCAACCGCAGAAAACACTGGCAACATTTACTCGGAGACCTGCAAGTCCTGACCAACAAAGCTTCTATTTTTACAATGAACAAGCTCGTATCAAAGGAGAACAGGAGTTTAGTATGAAGTGGGGGATTCGGACTTTGGAAGATTTTTGGAATCGAAAAAACAAACAAAGTGCGCCGATTTCGACGAATACAAACCCGGCTATTGAAATAAGCGAAAAAAGCACCTTGACGACCCCCGACATGCGTTTGGACTCCATGGATATTTGGATCAATAGCATCCCCACAACGGAAGCAAAACTGCTTGTATCAAATAAAATAAAAGAACAAGCATTATTCGATTTAGGAAAATACTGCAAAACGCAAATGGGGGAAAATGAATTGGCCCGTGAACAGTTAAAACGCCTATTAAAGGAATTTCCCTACTCAAGCTTTGAAGCAGAAGCATTGTACCTGAGTTACCTAAGTGCCGAAAACAAACAAGATAAAGCGATAACCCGAAGTGCTTTATTTGACCGATTCCCCGATTCGATTTACAAATTAACCATACTCAAATTAGAAACAGGTACACTTTCGGATACGAAAGAAGTTCAAGCCGAAAAAGCCTATGAGGCTGCATACCTCCTTTTCAAGTCAAATGAATTTGAGTCGGCTTTGCGTGCTTGCCAACAATTACGCATCAATTATCCCAGTAGTAAATCGGAAGATAAAATCGTATTTTTAGGAGCCTTATGCCAAGCGGGTTTGAAAAACATCGTCGAATACGAGAAAACATTAAAACAATTTGTGCAGCTTTTTCCCCTAAGCCCGTTAAAAGCGGAAGCGGAAGGAAGAATCAATGCCATCCCCAAAAATAAATAAGTATGTTTGAAACTGGGAAATACGAGAAAATCATTCGATTCTTATATCGATTCTTTATAGGTTCGACGCTTGGTATAATCTTGTTGATCGTAGCGGTCAACTTCAATTTCCTTTGGTTATTTGGAGGTATGCCGAGTTTATATGAATTAGAAAACCCCAAATCTCAAGTTGCTTCATTGATCATTTCCGAAGATGGGCAAGAAATAGGTAAATATTTTCGCGAAAACCGAAATCCTTTGGAATTCGAAGAATTGCCGGACAATATCGTTCATACCCTTATTTCGACGGAGGATGCCCGATTTACCGCGCATTCCGGAATCGACATTCGTTCCATGTTTCGTGTGGTTTTTACCTTAGGGACATCTGGCGGCGGTAGTACCATTTCACAGCAATTAGCGAAAAACTTGTTTCATACGCGCTCGATGGAATTTGGGGAAGATGACCCTGTTTACATGGGCTTATTGATGAAAATTGACGGAGTGAGAACCGTCGTTGCCAAAATAAAAGAATGGATATTAGCGATCCGTTTAGAGCGTCGCTACACCAAACAAGAAATCATGGCCATGTATCTGAACGAAGTAAGTTTCGGGAACAATGCCTACGGAATTCAAGTTGCCTGCAGAACCTATTTCCAAAAAGAACTTAAAGATGTCAGTCTAACCGAAGCAGCAACGTTAATTGGCTTGCTTCAAAATCCTTCCCTGTATGATCCTCGCGTACGGCCTGAGCGGACCTTGGAACGTCGAAATGTCGTATTAGGTCAATTAGCCAAATACGAATTCGTCACCGAAGAAGATTTGCCTAAACTTCAAGCAGAGGAACTCAATTTACATTACCGCGTGGAGAATCAAAATACGGGCGCTGCTCCCTATTTTCGAGAGGCAATACGCCAGCAGGTTTTATCCGCCATTAAAGAGCTAAATCAAGATCGTCCCGAAGATCAGCAACTGAATTTATACACCAGTGGATTACGAATCTATACCAGCATCGATTCGCGCATGCAAAAGTATGCGGAGGAATCGGTCAAAGAGCATATGCGGGCAGAGCAAAAGCTTTTCTATGACCATTGGAGAGGGCGAAACCCGTGGGTGAATGAGGAGATGAAGGAAATCAAAGGTTTCTTGAAAGATGCTATGAAGCGCACACAACGTTACCGTGATTTAATGAGTGCCTATAACAACGATGAATTCAAAGTTTGGGAAGAATTAAGACGTCCCATCAAAATGACGGTATTTACCTGGGATGGCGACAAGGATACAACCTTAAGCCCGATGGATTCCTTGAATTACTACAAACGCATCCTTAACTGCGGCATGATGGCCATGGATCCGATGAACGGCCATGTGAAAGCATGGATCGGTGGGATTAATTACAAATACTTTAAATTTGACCACATTTCACAAAGTAAGCGTCAACCCGGGTCAACATTTAAGCCCTTTGTTTACGGCGCAGCTATTGAAAATGAAATCGTGACACCTTGTGATGAATTGGTGGATGAACCGGTCACATTTGGCGAGGAAGATGGATTAAGTGGGGGGACGTGGACGCCACAAAACTCGGATGGAAAATACAGCTATCAAAACATGAAGATGCGTCGGGCAATGGGATTATCCATCAACTCCATTTCGGCAAAACTCATGAAGCAATTGGGGCCAGATAAGATTGCAGAATTCGCTCATAAATGCGGGATTGAAAGTCCTTTACAAGAAGTTCCGTCCTTGTGTTTGGGGGCTTCGGAAGTATCCTTGCTTGAACAAGTCTCCGGATATAGCACATTAGCCAATGGCGGCGAAAAAATAGATCCTATTTTGGTATTGCGCATCACGGATAAGGTGGGCAATGTCCTCCGCGAATACTCGCCTCCAGTGAAAGCAGCCATCAAACCTGAAACGGCTTATTTGATGACTTATATGTTACAAGGCGCCGTGCAAGAACCAGGCGGAACTGCTGAAGGATTGAAAAGAACATCCATCGTTGCCGGAAATGAAATCGGCGCCAAAACAGGTACCACGTCAAACTACTCAGATGGTTGGTTTATGGGCGTCACCCAAAAACTCGTAGCGGGAGTGTGGGTAGGTGGAGATGACCGAAGCATTCACTTTCGAAGTTTGGCTTTGGGACAAGGAGCTAAAATGGCCATGCCCGCTTATGCTAAATTCATGGAAAAAGTGTATGCGGATCAATCACTGGCTATCGAAGGCTACCGAAAAATGCCATTTATTAAACCCGAAAATTTTGCATTCGACTTTAGTTGCAATGGCAGAGTGGCCGTAGATTCCACTGCCGTCATCGTCCCTTAAATCATTGAAATGAAATCCCTGATATACATTTGCCTATTTAGCTTGATATTTTTCAGTTGCCAACAAACTCAGGAGGAGAAGGAGGAAGCAATTGCCAAAAAAACCTGTGGCTCATGTCATAAATTTCCCGATCCAAGTTTATTAGATAAGAAAACGTGGGAGACAGGGGTATTACCAGAGATGTCCTATCGCTTGGGATTAGGAAATCGCTTTGAATTAATGACACGAATTTCGGAAGAGCAATTCCAAAGTGCTTTGCAAATGAATACCTATCCGGAGACGCCAAGTATTACCCAGGAAGAATGGCAAGCCATCGTCAATTATTACACCCGTAATGCGCCTGAAAAAGCTATTCCACAGAAGAAAAAAGAACCTGTCACCCTTGATGCTTTTCATTTTCAGGTATCTGACTACATGACGCCAAATGATGTCATTGCTGGAGTTACTTCCATTAAGATTCATCCAAGCAAGCCAGAAGTATGGGTAGGCATGCGGACACATCAAACAGTCATACTCGATAAAAACCTGAAGCCAGGCAAACAAATCGCCACAAGAAGTGCAAACGTTTCGACGCAGTTTGTGGGTGCGCGTACTTTCCTAACAGGCATTGGCAAAATGTATCCCAATGACCAGAAATTAGGTACGCTATATGAATTAAAAGAAAACAAAGCGCAAATTGTATTAGATTCCTTAAAACGCCCTGTAGACCTGCAAGTGGCAGATTTGAATGAAGATGGCATCTTGGATTATGTGCTGTGCGAATATGGATTTGAACAAGGCCAATTAACTTGGGTTGACGGAAAAAACAACAGCATTCATCCGCTGAAAATTCAAGCAGGCGCTCGAAATGTAGTCATTCGCGACTTTACGGGCGAAGGGAAACTAGACCTAATGGTATTATCAGCGCAGTCGAGAGAAGGTGTTTCATTGTTTATCAACAAAGGCAAAGGAATGTTTATTGAAAAACCCCTATTGCAATTTGATGCAGTCTTTGGTAGCAGTTACATGGAAGTAGCCGACATGAACAAAGATGGACATCCAGACCTTATCGTTTCGAATGGCGACAATGCCGACTATTCCTTCTCGAAAAAGGCCTATCATGGGGTTCATATCTACCTGAATGATGGAAGAAATAATTTCAAAGAATCGTATTTTTTCCCAGCCTATGGAGCATCAAAAACGCTTGCACGCGACTTTGACCAAGATGGTGATTTAGATATGGCGATGATTGCTTTTTTTGCCGAAAACGATCAAGGTAAAAACGAAGGCTTTCTTTATTTTCAAAATCAAGGAAACCTGCAATTTAAAGTCAGTAACCTTGGAATTACTGAAGGAGCTCATTACATCGTGATGGATGCAGGCGATGTGGACAAAGATGGAGACATTGATTTATTATTGGGTAATTATCAATTTGGAAAAAGAAAGCCAGGAGATAAAATACCTCCTGGCTTACAAATGCATTACATCAAAAATCTATTGCATTAATTTGGCACCTGCCGGAATAAATGCTTGCGATTGATTGCTCTGGCTCAAATAAGATGCCCCATAGGTCCAAGCAATTCGTTGCTTGTGCCCTTTGAAACTATAGGTAAAATCTTTTCCAATGGGAACGTTTGCTTTTTGCATCGGATTCTTAGGCTTAAACACCTTCATTGCCCCTCTATTTTGCAAAGCCACATAGGCTAATTCATTCCCAATTTGAATGCCAACTAACGATTTGGCATCACCCGGCACTAAAATACCTGAGTTTACAAGCACATGGAAACCTTTCGGGCCACCAATCAATACACCACCGTTTGATGCATCGTATCGACCCATGGAAACTTCATTTCCATAATTATTACCTATATATACGATGTCTAAATAGCCATCCTGATTCACATCCAAGATCTGCATACCATTTAACGAAGAAACTTGAGCCATCTCAGGTAATTCGTGTAGCTTAAACTTCCCTTGACCCTTGTTTTCAATGTACATCGACGCATTTTCCGTCAGGGTTAATTTACTTGCTTTCTTCTTTTCCGCTTCGTTCAAAAATCCCTCTTGAGTGACCTTGCCAAAATCCTTGTAGTAAACAAAACGGGGACGTGTTGAATTCATCTGTTTGTGCGTATCATCTTTGCCAAATAATGGAGCGGAAATTGGCGTACCCTCCGCATTTTGAAAATAGACAAATGGGAACACGTCATAAACACCATTACCATCCAAATCCCCATGCAATACCTCTACGGGTTGTTTAGAATTTGCGCGAAGTAAGGTGTTCTTACCCATGTTTCCTGCAACAAAATCCATGTCCCCATCTTGATCAAAGTCCGCAGCGGTAATGGAACCCCATAATCCAGATGCCTGTTCTAAGCCGGTATCAGTCATTTTTTTCAAGTGACCCTTTTTATTTTGATATACCTGAATAGGCATAAATTCCCCCGCTACAACTAAATCTTGCCAGCCATCTTGATTGTAATCGGTCCAAACTGCATCACATAACATAGCTTCTTGCAAAAACTCTGGGGCCAACTGTGCTGTCGCATCTACATATTTGATGATACCTGGTTTCGAATCGTTACGCAATAAACGTGAAACCGTTCCCTTCGGATATTGGAATGGGACATTCCGGCCACTGACAAATAGATCAAGATCCCCATCGTGATCTACATCTGCTGCGCGAACGGCCGCATTACTTTCCGTAAATGTGGGTAAAGCGGCCATTTGCAACGTAAAATTTCCTTTTCCATCATTCACATAGATTACATCTTGCGAAGAATTTGAGCCTACCTTCTCTTCAGTACCACCCCGGGCTACATAGAGATCCAAATCTCCATCGCGATCCATGTCGATTAAAAGACTCCCTAAATCTTCCCCTAACTTATTCGGGGCATCATAAGCTCCTTCTAAGTATTTCTTTGTGAACTTGCCATTCGCTTGTTGGAGATAGAATGTCCCTGAATAAAACTTTGCACCGCCAATAAATAAATCTTCTCGACCATCGCCATTGATATCACCCACTGAGGCTCCTGGCCCTAATTGGGACATTTTATGCGGTGTTGTGCTTTGGAAATTAAAATCAATAAAGTCCATTTCCTTGTGTAAGTCAGTTAATTGAACTGCTTCACTGACATCAGCGAACAAGGCTTTTTCTTGCGTAAACAAGGGTTGGTAAACTTGCTTCGCTTGGCTTATCGTAGCCTTAATGACTTGATTAGACCCTGGATTTTTGATCACCTGCATCGAGTCATTCGGCCAAATCACGTGCAATTCTTTGATTTTTTGCTTTGCGCCAAGACCTATGTGCGCGACAGGTTCCACGCTAGACAAGTAGCCCCGAAAGGGGTTATTTTCGTAATAAAAATGTGTACCATCCACAAAAACTCCTTCTATTCGAGCACCGAGTCCCCCTTTATTCAAACCCCTTCCTTCGAAGCTCACACGTAGATACCGACTTTTTTCGGGCGCTTCTTCTACACTGTTATTTTTATAAACAAAGGCTTCATCATTGATGTTGTTCACCACATAATCTAAGTCACCATCATTATCAAGGTCGCCATAAGCGGCTCCATTCGAAAAAGAAGGCACATTGATTCCCCAGGCGGCACTTACATCCTCAAATTTTAATCCACCCTTATTTTTGAATGCATAATTTTTCACTTTTATCACGGGCATTTGCTCGAGCAATACCGCATCTGATGCCAATTGCTGAGCGTCGGCCCGGTAAGACATAAAATCTCGATCTGTGACGTCACGCGGAAAGCCATTCGTAATCAACAAATCCCGATATCCATCATTATCAAAGTCGGCCAAAGAAGGACACCAGCTCCATTCGGTTTCTGACACACCGGCCATGAGACTGACTTCCTGGAATGGCATCGGATTACCAGCATCGTTTTTACCTGCATTAATTTGTAATGTATTCCGCATATATTGATACGTATATCCATAAAGATCCGAATTCTGATAGGCTTGGTAGCTATTGGGCGGAGCTAATTGTTTTTTACGCTCGTTATCCTTTGGCAACATATCCAAGGCAACAATGTCTTGTAGGCCATCATTATTAACGTCTGCTACATCATTTCCCATGGCACTAAGACTTGTATGCTTAAAATATACTTTAGCTTGATCTGTAAAGGTGCCATCGTGGTTATTGACATATAAAATATCATCAGAAACATAGTCATTTGTAACATAGATATCAGGCCAATTATCTTGATTAATATCGCAGATATTGATACCTAATCCATAGCCTTCAATGGTAATACCGGCCTCTTTTGATACGTTGGTATATACAGGATGCCCTTTTTCTTTTGAAAAATCGCAACGGTATAAGCGATCTGTATTAGGATAAGAACCATCCGTCACCTTGGGGCGGTAAAGCGATGGAAATTGATCGATTACATCGGTTAATACATACATATCTAAATCCCCATCCCGATCGTAATCGAAGAAAGTAGTATGTTCAGAATGCCCGGCATCATTAACTCCATAGGCAGCCCCCATTTCCTTAAAGGAAGGCAAGCCATTTTTGACACCTTGATTAACAAAAAGCATGTTCTCCCGGTCGCGGATCGCTGTTTTCATGGTAGCAGAAACATAGATATCCAATAATCCATCCCCATTGATATCAATAATAGATACTCCAGAGCACCACCGATTCTTCGTATCGATACCCGCTGATTTTGAGATATCCGCAAACTTCATTTCGCCTTTATTAAGATAGAGAGCGCCATTCGCTTGGCTTCCAGAAAAGAAAACATCCAGCAAGCCATCTTGGTTAAAGTCGCCCATCCCTACGCCACTTCCGTTATATAGGTATTCATACTTCAGTATATTCAGCGTATCGTTTTCAGCGATCGAATTTGAAAAATGAATACCGGTATCATCACCGGACAATTGCTCAAAAGTGGTTTTGTTCTTGCAAGAAGCAAAAACAAATAACATAATAAAGGCGGCTAATAATCGAGTATACATATTGAGGTAAATCTTTGAACTACTAAAATAAAAAAAGGTGGGGACTTCTCCCCACCTTTTTCAAACTAAAATCAAACGATTAATAACCAGGGTTTTGCTTCAAAATAGAAGTACCTTGAATATCAATTTGTGCTTGAGGAATTGGCAATAAAGCATCTGTATCTGCATACGATGCACCACCAAACTTAGTTACTAACAACTTAGACTCGTATTTCAAGTATGCATTCAAAGATTTGTTTGCTACACCCCAACGAACTAAATCGAAGAATCGGTGACCTTCAGTCGCTAATTCCAATAAACGCTCCATGCGAACGATCTTACGAGCGCTTGCTTGATCGCCTAAAGAAGAATACGTAGAAATTACGTAGTTAGCTTCGTTAGCACCTGTTTTCGCGTTCTTAACAAATCCAGCTGGATTAGCAGCACGAGAACGAACTTGGTTGATGTAACCTAAAGCAGTTGCTAAGCTTCCTGCTTCGATTTCTGCTTCAGCAGCCATCAACAATACGTCCGCAAAACGGATGATGTTGAAGTTCATTGTTGCATATCCACGTGTCCAAGAAGAACCATCTGTCAAAGTATTCTCTTGACGCTTGTAGTAGATGTATTTCTTAGGTGAATAAGGACCAGCGTAAGGCTGTGAACGAATCCAGTTAGCACCTGGATGCTCGATCCAGTCTAAGTATTGGATACCACGACGACCGATTGTGTGGTCAATACGTGGATCTAATGGATTAGCATCCTCTTCAAATCCAGCTGAAGAAGCTACACCATAATCATGCTTAACAGCGTTAGCAGCTAAGTTATAATCTGGAGTACCATCCGCTTGCTCTCCCAATAATGGAAGACCATCAGCAGAAACACGGTAAGCATTTGCCATCGAGAAAGATGGTTGGAAGAATCCGCAGCAGTTACCTGGACCATCAGAACCCGTGTTGTATGGGTAGTTCAAGTCATCGAAACCATTCGCGTTATTCACGTTACCTGTATTCATAGATGATTGAACAGCAAATACAGCCTCTTCGTTGTTGTCATTCTCCGCATTGAAGATTTCAGCAAACTTAGAAACTAAGCCGTATTTCTTACCATTCGTAGTCTTACCGTTAGCAATTACTGTAGTAAAGATTGCCTTAGCATCTGCCATTTTATTGCCCTGATACAAATAAACCTTTCCTAAGTAAGCGCCAGCAGCCCATTTGTTAGCACGACCCGCTGCAGACGATGTCTCAGGCAAGTTGTCATAAGCAAATTTGAAGTCAGCTTCAATTTTAGGATACAAGTCGGCAGTAGCTACCACTTTCTCGATACCCTTACCATAATCCATCGTCTCATCTACGTAAGGAGCAGAACCGAATAAACGCTTCAACTCAAAATAGAAGTGACCACGTAAGAAACGAGCCTCAGCAACAATACGCGTCTTATCCGTAGCAGATAATTCTTTCGAACCATTCGCTAAGTTAATTGTCGCATTAGCACGCGCAATACCTTCGTATTTTGCTTGCCATGTTGAGTTCAAGTCTCCATCATTTGCAGGAACCTCGTAACGTTGCATTACGTTGATGTTTGAGTAATCACCTGGGTCAGTACCCTTATTACTCTCACCACCACGAATAGAACCCCACACCCAGTTGTTAGGTGCAGCTAAACGTGAGAATCCTTTACCCGCTAACTGCGCGTAAGTACCAATTAAGGCACCTTCTACACCAGCCTTAGATGATAACTGCGCTTGAGCTAATGAAGCTGTTGGCGGCACCTCTAAAAACTGATCCTTACAAGCGAATGTCAACATAAACGCCGACGCACTAACTAAACTTAATCGCTTTAAAATCTGATATTTTTTCATGTTCTTAATTTTTAAAATTGGCTTTCGCTAAATTAGAAATTCAAGTTGATCGAAGCATTGAATGAACGCGTAAC
>JBEEOB010000050.1:0-5114 GCA_041191865.1 Bacteroidota bacterium | reverse complement strand
ATTCGATTGGTGATACCGTGAAATTTGTGTCACTGAATCCGTTCAGGATTGTGGTGACCGGTCGGATTAAGCATTTTATTTCGGCTTTTGGGGAACATGTGATTGCGGAAGAGGCGGAACGCGCCATGGCAGAGGCCCTAAAGGCTTGTCCGGAGGCTTCGCTCGTTGAATTTACCTTAGCACCGCAAGTAAACCCATCTGCGGGGGAATTGCCTTACCATGAATGGTTGGTTGAATTTGCGCAAATGCCCAAGGATCCAGCGAAGTTTCAAGCCGTTTTAGAGGCCTCAATGAACGCCCAAAACATCTATTACAAGGATTTGATTACCGGAAAGGTTTTGCAGCCCTTAAAATTGACGATTTTGCAAGCCAACGCCTTTATTGATTACATGAAATCAGAGGGAAAATTAGGGGGCCAAAACAAGGTTCCGCGTTTGGCAAATGACCGGGTGATTGCGGATATGTTGAAGTCACTAGTCGCTAGTCGTCAGTCCTGAGAGAGATCAATGTAAATATCTTTTTCATAGCCCCAGACTTTAGTCTGGGGATCCCTAGGCTAAAGCCTAGGGTTATAAGGTCAGACTTCAGTTTGGGGAATCGGCGCAGAAATGCGCCTCAAACTTTGGCAAACCTGAAAGGATTGCCAAAGGGTATCGCGTCGCTACTTTTGCCACCCCGCATATTCCAAATAATTCATCGCCGTGCGCATGAACACCTCAGCTGCTTCTGGGCTAACGGGTTTAAGTAATTTCGCAGGATTTCCCGCATAAATACTACCAGCAGGAACTCGGGTATTTTGGGTTACGACAGCGCCTGCAGCAATAATGGATCCTGTTTCAATCAAAGCTCCATCCATGATAATCGCACCCATCCCAACCAGGACATAATCTTCAATGGTGCAGCCATGAACAATGGCATTGTGCGCAATGGATACATAATTTCCGATGTGCGTTTCCGTTTTTTGATAGGTGCAATGAATCACCGCGCCATCTTGAATGTTGCTATAATTCCCGATCCGAATGCGGTTCACATCGCCTCGTACCACGGCATTATACCAAACCGTGCAGTGTGAACCAAAAGTCACATCTCCCACGATGGTCGCGTTTGCAGCCTGCCAATTCTCTTCGCCAAATTGAGGGAAAACCCCCTTTATCGGAACAATTAATGCCATTTTCGTTTCGTTAAGCTGGCCAATGGCCTTGTAATTTCATTACTTTTTCAATCACATCTCGCACCGCACCTTTGCCTCCTCCGAACGGTGAAACATATTTACAGGCTTGTTGAATTTCTGGAATAGCGTCTGCTGGGCATGTACTCAATAATGCCGGGCGAGATAAGATTTTTAAATCGGGAACATCGTCGCCCATGTATAAAACTTCCGATTCATCCAGGCCCATTTTATCCAACCAGCCTAAGTAAGTTTCCAATTTGTCTTTCCCGCCTAAGCCAAAATAAATATCCTGAAACTTGAGATTTTCTAGTCTTTTTTTGACCCCTTTGTGGCCTCCGCCCGTAATCACACACAAATTATATGCTGCTTCACGTGCCTTTTCGATGGCATATCCGTCCCGGATATGAAAGGTCCGGTAATGCTCCCCTGTTTCCAATACATGGACGCTGCCGTCTGTCATGACGCCGTCAATATCGAATACAAAGGCTTTAATTTGGGCAAATTGGGTGAGTACGTTGGACATATGAATTGATTTGAATGGTAATTTACATAAATCTGCGGAAAGACTTGATGCGATTCGTGGTGGCTTTTTTGTATTTTTACCCCCTATGAGGCTTTTGCGTTTATTTTTCTGGGTTGGCTTTCTGGCTTTTATGCCAGCGCTTTCGCATGCCCAACAAAATATAAACCCGACGCTCATCGCTGATTTGTGCGCGAGTATCAGCCAAAGTAAATATTCAGACGCCCCGCTTGTCGTCAAACAGGTTCAAAGCCTTTTTGCGCAAAATAGCCAGTCGGAGTTCTTTGTGAGGGCCCAACAAATGCGCACCGCGGGCTATAAAACACCCCAGTTTTCTTATTTGTTTGCGCGCACTTTTTTGCAGGCAAATCCAGGTTTACAATCGGAATTATTAGCCCTTGCGCAAGAGCTTGCCGACCGTAAAGTGGGCAAATTGGCCATTGATTTCTACGAACAAGTGGACAGCTGGCAGTATAATCAACAACTCTTACAAACAGGAAATTACGCCATTCGGGTACAAGGAAACCTTTCGGTTCGATGGCAAGAGGCAGATAGCACAGCGACTCCGGCAGACAATTGGGACACCCCGTCATCGGATAGTCCTGCGGAGGTATGGATTCAATATCAAGCGAAAAGTCCAGGGCCGGTTTTGGTTTGGCAGGATGCGTTTTGTGAATCGCTTATCGGTAAGGATAGCCTACGAATTGCTGCGAAAAAAATGCTTTTTTCTGTGAAAGACCGCCTATTTTTTGGTGATCGAGCCGTGCTTGAACACGGGAAATTGGCCTTGAATCAATTTCAAATCAACCCGCGCAAAGGCTATCTGTTGAGTGAGGAAATGACTTGGCAAGAAGGAAAGCAAGCCCTGTTGGGCGCCCTTCGGATGCAATTAAAAAAGAAGGCGGGTTCTCGTGAGTTCGACATCGAATTTCGATCTAAACATTTTGTCAGTCAGGTACTACAAGGAAATTATTTCAAGGGTTTTGGACGATTGCTCGTACGTGGAACGCAACGAGGTTTATTAGGTTCGCCCGAAAAACCGGCGCGGGTAGAGATTTGGGGTCCCCAACGGAAATTGGGGGAAATATGGACGACACAAGCCTTGATGCAGGCCAACGAATCTATTCAGATCAAGGAAGGCTCATTCGTTGGTTATGTGGGTAAAAAAGATTCCTTGTATCATGGTTTTGTTTCGGCGAATTGGATTCCCTCGGAAGCCGCTTGGCATCTCAAACCCATTCAGGAAGAAATACGTTTCGAGGATAGTTTTCATCAGGTTTCGATTTCTGCCGACTTAGGTGTTTTACATGCTGAAACACAAAAGATGGATTTTTATCGCTTGTCGGGGAAAAGCCAAAACCCCGCTTGGGTGGAGTCATTTGACTTTTTCGACGCGGACCGACTGGATGGGCAACAGGGTATTTTGACCTACGATCCGATTCGGATTTTGTATAATTATTTGGCCATGATCAAACGAAGCCATGCGAATTTGTTTGACATCGCCGCCGCAAATAAAAAGGATCCGCAACTAATCAAGGGAGGATTTCAGCAATTCAAGCATGCCGGGTATTTGAATTTTGATGAGTCGACGGGAGACGTTTCCTTTACGCGTTTGGGGCGCCATTATGCGCAAGTAAAATATGCTCAAAAGGACTTTGACCGTTTTTATGTTCCATCCTTTGGCGGGATGTTGGCCAAGGACACGGCGAATATTTCCTTGGATTTAGGCCAACAAAAACTCGTTATTCGCGGCATTAAAGAAGTGATGGTGTCTGATTCTTTGAAGGCGAATTTTATTCCGTCAGATAATCAGATTGTGTTTGGTCAAGGGCGTGATTTCGATTTTATGGGCGAGATTAAGATTGGCAATTACCGTTTTCGCGGGCAAGGATTCCGGTTTAATTTCACGGATTATTCGATTAATCTACCCCAAATTGATTCGATTACTTTCGTTCGCAAAGGGACGAATCGGGAACTCGGTGGGCAGTTTCGCTACGAGGCGGGGAATATTTTATTAGCTCCTCCGAATAATAAATCCGGCCGCTTGGGACTTGCTGCTTTTCCCAAATTGATTATCCCGAAAGGTGTAGTTTCTTATTTTGACGAACCGTGGCGAGCGACGGGCGTATATAGCAAGAAACATTATTTCCAAGTTCCTCGCATCGAATTAGACAGTCTAACGCAGAAGGAAATCACGTTTGAGGGGAGTTTTTATTCGGAGGGTTTGTTTCCCACATTTAAGTCTTCTTTGGTATTAATGCCCGATCAAAGCTTTGGCTTTTCGTTTAATCAAAAGCAGGCCCTTTCAATCTATCAATCAAAAGGCAGCTATCTCTTAAAATCTCCTTTGCTGATGAATAAGGGAGGCTTAAGTGCATCAGGCACGTTGAATTATTTGGCTTTGCAGTCCACGCACAAAGAGTCCCACTTTTACCCGGATTCTTTGATTGCGACTGGAATAGAGGCTTCGATGCAAGGAAAGGGGTTTCCGAGCGTGCAAATGGGCGAGCATCGTTTCACGTGGACGCAGCAACATGATAGCCTTTGGATGCATCCATTTAAGCAAGCCATCGCTTTATACAACAAAGAAGTGCAGTTGACTGGTTCGCTGGGCATACATCAAAAACAAGTTTTCGGGCGGGGAAATGTAAGTCTTCAGGATGGTTTGATGGAGTCGGCCAACTTCCGTTTTGACGCATCAACTTGGACTGCTTCAGAAGCAAATTTGAAGATAGGTAAGCAAATGGCCCTTTTCCCTCCGGCGGTATTTATGGATCGTGTGGCGCTGGAAGCAAATATGTCGACACACAAAGTGTTCATCCGGCCGATGAAAGGCGAACTGGGTTCGGCGATAACTTTTCCTTATGTTTCTTACCAAAGTAGTCTTGCTGAGGCAACATGGGATTTGGCGAATCAGCGGTTTTTGTTGGGCGGCCAACAAGGTTTTGAGTTGAAAAGCTTAGATAGCACGGGCATTGCGGGTTCTACGATTAAAGCGACAACCGCATCATATGACCTGAAAGCGCAATATTTGGCATTAAGTGGTGTAAAAGAAGTGGAGGTTGGTTCGGCCTTACTTTATCCGGACAAGGGTGTTTTGGGCATTCAAAAAGATGGGGCATTTAAGCCATTTGCTGGGGCCAAAGCGGTACTGAATGGGAAACATTTGTTGAAGGATTTAAAGATTAGCGAGGGGAATTCTGCTGGCTGGAAAGGGGAGGCCAATTATCAATTTCCGCGGAGTGATGGAGATACGGTGTCGGTTGCCTTGCGAAATTTTCATTTTGAGGGAAAGAGTTATATCACAGCCGAGGGGCTTTTATCGGAGAAAGTTCCGCTTCGTTTCAGCAAGCATCAGCAATTCAAAGGGGAAGTTTCGTTGGATACGCGCTTGCCTAATCTGAATTTTAAGGGCTTCATTCG
>JBEEOB010000049.1:0-3387 GCA_041191865.1 Bacteroidota bacterium | reverse complement strand
TTTTACATTTTGAAGGCACAAAGGTCGTAAAATTTGGCCAATATTATATGTACGAAGGCAAAAAGGTAATCGTCGTAATGCCCGCTTACAAAGCAGCATTGACACTTGAAAAAACTTACAAGGAAATCCCACATGATTGGGTGGATGAAGTCATTTTAGTGGATGACTATAGCCCGGACAATACGGTGGAAGTGGCCCAGCAAATTGGCATTAAACACATCATCCGCCACGATAAAAACAAAGGTTACGGCGGAAACCAAAAATCGTGCTACACGAAAGCATTGGAATTAGGTGGTGACATCGTGATCATGTTGCACCCCGATTATCAATATACACCGATGTTACTTAAAGCCATGATTTCCATCATCGGGAACGGGCTATATCCAGTTGTTTTTGCCTCTCGCATCCTTGGAAAAGGCGCACTTAAAGGTGGCATGCCCATCTACAAATACATTGCAAACCGCATTTTAACCTTGTTCCAAAATATCCTAATCGATCAGAAACTTTCGGAATACCACACGGGCTACCGCGCTTTTTCTAAAGAAGTCTTAGAAGCCGTGAATTTCACGAAATGCGATGACGATTTCGTTTTTGATAATCAAATGATTTTACAAATCTTCTGGAAAGGATTTGAAGTGGGTGAAGTAACATGCCCGACCAAGTACTTTGAAGAAGCTTCATCCATCAATTTCAAACGCAGTTCGATCTATGGCTTAGGTGTCATTTGGTATTCGATCCGTTACCGCCTCGCCAAATGGGGCCTGAAATGGGATTTGATGAATTAATTAAAAGGGCATTGCAATTCAGCAATGCCCTTTCTTTTTATAATCGAATCGAAAGTCCCACTAAGAAATTAAAACCCGCCTGCGGGTAATGAAAATTCTCTGTCGTCAATGCCCCGTCATATAGATAGCTAAACGTATATCCATTCGAGGAATACAAACTATTCAACACATTATTTAGCAATACCGTCGCGCGAATCTTTTTAGTCAACCCATACCCCAAGCGAACATCTTGCGTGAAATAGGCCGGTAAAGCCCGCCCAGCATTGGATGTATTATCCAAATATTGTTGACCCACATACTTACTCAACAAGGACACTTCCACTTTCGCATGCGAATAGGTCAAGGAACTTCCAGCAATCACAGAAGGTGAATAAGCAATATTCGTTTCCCCATGCTTGATGGAAACAATGCTGTAATCTGCATATTCCACAAGTTTTTCCGTAAAATCTTGAATGCGGTTCCGACTAATTGTCGAATTAACTTGCCACGATAAAGCTGCCGACAATTGCATATTCAATGACGCCTCAATTCCCAATCGATAACTCGATGGCGCATTCGTACGTATGGCCTCGCCTACCGAATTTATGGCACCTGTCAAGACCAATTGATCCGTATAATTCATCAAATACCCATTCAATTGATATGAGATTTTCGATTGCCCTCCCTGAAAACCCAATTCTAAATCCCGCAAAAATTCCGGTCGTGGTGTGGTCCCCGGATTATCCACAAAATCTTGTCGGCTGGGCTCTTTGCTCCCAACCGCATAAGACGCATAAACCTTAGCACTCGGCGAAATCTGATGCGTTAGACCAATTTTGGGATTCACAAATTGATAAGGCCATACTTGACTAATGTCCTGCATTTTGTCTGCTGTACCTGCCATTTTGTGCCCCACAGTACGGTATTGCAAATCAACATAAGCATTCCATGCAGAGGCAATAGCCCAATTCGCTTTGGCATACAAATTCAAATCCGTTTTCTGCGACCGACTGCGATACCATTCAAGCCCCGCATACGCCACCGGCTGAATCAACAACCCATAATGCCGACCGACATAACGATTCCATGCTCCTCCAAAAGTCAATTTAATCCGTTGAGATCCTTCATACTTTAAAGCGAAAGTCGACCCGTAGAAATCATTGTCAAGCCATTTTTGGCGTACAACATCTACAATAGGCTTATCACCGATACCATAAGAACTTAACTCCACCGAGGGCTTAAACTCTTCATAATATCCACGTCCATACGTGTAATGAAAATTCCAATCCAAATCCCAGTTAGGCAATATCCGATGATTCGTCAACAACTGCAAATGGTCTTGGGAATAATTATCCGTCTGATTTGCGTAAGTATAATAGTTGTAGGTCCGGCCGCTTGAAAGCAAATTATCCGCCTCCGCTGCCGATAAATAATTCCTGTCAATGTACGCTTGCATATCTGCGCTAGAACCAGAAATTCGAGATTCAGGGGTTCCATACCAGGATTGATAAGTCTTTTCCCTGCCCGTAAAATAATTGAAACGGATGAAAGCGTTTTTAGCAAAATATGCGGCCGACAAATATGCCGATTGTAAGTTGGAAGCTGCCCGATCGATGTAGCCATCCGAAACAATGCGCGACAAACGCCCATCCACGGTAAACTTACCATTCATTAGACCCGTCCCCACTTTCAAGGTGGTTTTCAAGGTTCCAAAAGATCCTCCAGATGCATTCAAGTCGGCATATGCCTTTTCTTCAAAGGTATTCGTTTGCATATTCACCGATCCGCCAAAGGCACCAGCGCCGTTCGTAGATGTACCCACCCCACGCTGAATCTGCACGGAATTAACGGAAGAAGCAAAATCGGGCATATTAACCCAATAGGTCCCTTGCGATTCCGAATCGTTCACCGGAATACCATTAATTGTCACATTCACACGCGTCGCATCGCTACCCCGAATTCGAATACCTGTGTAACCGAACCCAGCTCCCGCATCAGAGGTCGTAACGACGGATGGCGTAAAATTCAACAACATGGGCATGTCTTGGCCCAAATTACTTTTCCCTAACTCTTGAGCAGAAACATTGGTATAAGCCATGGCAGAATTTTCGTCCGCGCGGGTGGCTTTTACGACAACTTCGTCTTGCAAGTAATTTGAACGTTGGAGCAAAATCCGGGCGGCATTTGATGTGGAAACTTCTTGCATTTGATAGCCAACATAAGAAACGGACAGTTTAGTAGCCTTCGTTATGCCCGCCATTGAAAATTGACCTTTAGAATCCGTCAATACGCCTCGTTGGCTTCCTTGAACGCGCACCGAGGCACCCCATAATGGCAAATTCGTTTCGTGATCCAAAACGATCCCTTCGACCTTTTGGCCGAATAACACATGCGTAAATAATAAAAAAAACAGCGTCGTTAGCTTTTTCATGTTTGAAAAGTTTAACAACAGGTAAAGGAGTCAAATCCTGTATGATTTAACAATAACCCTTATTTGCTTGATTTTTTCCGAGTTTTCAGCGCTAAAAACTCGACAAAATCCCTTCGACGGCATTACCCGTATCAGGTTCAATGGGTATAATCTCAGCCTTTTTTAGAGGCACCCCTTTTTGTGGATGCACAA
>JBEEOB010000048.1:0-6534 GCA_041191865.1 Bacteroidota bacterium | reverse complement strand
TTTGTGTGTAAACCATGCAACACCTTCCATTCCTAAAAATGTCCCCAACCAAAGTAGAATTCCCATAATTTGCAATTTGGATTTTAACCAAAATTACAGCGAATTGTTTTAAAATCCACCCGCTCCTTTGGTTGAAATCAATTATCTTTGTAGGCTATAAAAACTCATGCGCTTTTATGATTGATAAGAATTACGCCCCACAGGAAATTGAACAAAAATGGTACGCCTATTGGCTAGAGCAAAAAGTCTTTGCGTCGAAACCAAATCCAAACAAAGAAGCGTATTCCATCGTTATCCCTCCACCCAATGTGACCGGCGTATTGCACATGGGACACATGCTCAACAATACAATTCAAGATGTATTGATTCGAAAAGCACGTATGGAAGGCAAAGAGGCTTGCTGGGTACCGGGTACCGACCACGCCTCAATCGCAACAGAAGCGAAAGTTGTGGCCATGCTAAAAGAAAAAGGCATTGAGAAAAAAGACATTACCCGGGAAGAATTCCTAAAACATGCCTTCGAATGGAAGGACAAGTATGGTGGAATTATCCTCGATCAATTAAAGAAATTAGGGGCTTCATGTGATTGGGATCGTACCCGCTTCACGATGGAACCCTCCTTATATCAAGCAGTGATTGACACCTTCGTGCGTTTGTACAACAAAGGTTTGATCTACCGTGGGGTGCGCATGGTCAACTGGGATCCGCAAGGAAAAACAGCTTTGTCGGACGAGGAAGTTATCTACAAAGATGTTCAGGCCAAATTGCATTACCTAAATTACCCCCTTGTGGATGGTTCAGGATTTGTAACGATTGCCACGACTCGGCCAGAAACCATCATGGCAGATGCAGCCATTTGCGTAAATCCGACAGATGAACGCTACCTACATTTGCATGGCAAAAAAGTCCGTATCCCCTTAATAGATCGCGAAATTCCGATTATTGCCGACGACTACGTGACTGCGGATTTTGGAACAGGATGCTTAAAAGTTACACCTGCTCATGATTTAAATGACTACGAATTAGGCTTGAAACACAAATTACCTGTCATTGATTTATTAAATGACGATGGAACCTTGAACGAAAAAGCCATCTTATTTGTAGGGGTTGATCGATTCGAAGCGCGTAAACGCATCGTGAAGCAATTAACGGAAGAAGGATATTTAGTCAAAACAGAAGAATACAAGTCGACTGTTGGTACATCCGAAAGAACGGGTGCCGTGATCGAGCCTAAATTATCCCTGCAATGGTTCATGAAAATGGAAGAGATGGCGAAGCCAGCCTTAGACAATGTCATGAATGACAATATTCAGTTACATCCCGCGAAGTTTAAGAACACCTATCGTTCTTGGATGGAAAATGTGCGCGATTGGTGTATTTCGCGCCAATTGTGGTGGGGCCAACAAATTCCGGCATTCTACATGGAAGACGGAACGGTGATTGTTGCCAAAGATAAGCAGGAGGCGTTGCGTATTGCGCGCGACAAATACCAACTATTCGCTTTAGTGGAGGAGGATTTGACACAAGATCCCGATGTATTGGATACGTGGTTCTCTTCCTGGTTATGGCCGATTTCGGTATTTGACGGCATCGAGAATCCTGATAACGAGGAGATAAATTACTATTACCCTACAAATGACTTGGTTACCGGCCCCGATATTTTATTCTTCTGGGTGGCGCGCATGATCATGGCGGGATATGAATGGCGGGATGAATTGCCATTCAAAAATGTGTATTTAACCGGAATTGTACGCGATAAACAAGGACGTAAAATGTCCAAATCCTTAGGTAATTCACCAGATCCCTTGGAATTAATTGAGCGCTTTGGTGCGGATGGAGTTCGTTCAGGATTGTTGTTTTCTGCACCAGCGGGCAATGACTTATTGTTCGATGACAAATTATGTGAACAGGGACGTAATTTCTCTAACAAGATTTGGAATGCTTTCCGTTTATTAAAAGGCCTTGAAGTTGTTCCGGGGGCATCATTACCTGAACATGTATTAGCTACGGCTTGGTTTGAATCTAAATTAAGCCAAACGATCATCGAAGTTCAGGATCACTTCAGTAAATTCCGAATTTCCGATGCCTTATTAAGCATTTACAATTTAGTTTGGGATGATTTCTGTGGCAAATACTTGGAAATTATTAAGCCCGCATACCAAAGTCCAATTCACGCAGATACATTGAATGCGGCATTGGGATTATTTGATTCTTTGATGCGATTGATGCATCCTTACATGCCATTCATTACGGAAGAAATTTGGCAGGCAATTGATACGCGGGCACAAAACGCGACTATCTGTACTGCCGAATTCCCCAAAGCAGGTACCGTAAATGAAGCGCTTATCGCCCAATTTGATGCGATGTTTGAGGTCGTAACGAAGGTACGTGAGATTCGTAACTCAAAACAATTGTCCCCTAAATTAGCCTTGCCCCTTTGCATTAAGTCGGAGCAACCTGCAGCCTATGCAGCAGTTGAAGCCATTATGCAAAAATTAGCGAATTTAGAATCGATCACGTTCATATCTGAGCCAATAGTAGATGCACAAACCTTTGTCGTAAAATCGGATCAATTCTTCGTTCCGATGGCTAGCGATGAAGATCCGGCCGTTTTGAAAGTAGAATCTGCAAAGGAATTGGAATACCTACTAGGTTTCAAAAAATCAGTTGAAGCAAAACTAGCGAATGAGAAATTCGTTCAAAATGCGAAGGCTGATTTAGTGGAACGCGAGCGTCAAAAGCTTTCGGATGCTGAGAATAAAATCAAATCGTTGCAAGAATTTTTAGCTCGTTTAGGATAATGAAACGACTACTGATCGTTTTCTTGGCTTTGTTTTTTTGGCAGTGTACAAAAACGGACAAAGAACATAATGCCCCCGCCATCAAGTGGGACATGCAGCGATTGGACCGAACGTTAGCCGAGGCTAAATCTGCCGAAGCCATTGATTCCATCTTGAAGCATCATCCTGAAATTGGAATTGGATACTTCAGTTGTCCGCCAGAAAAGACCCCTTTTTTAGCGCGCGACTTATATCAATTGTACCAAAATCCATCCTTGCAAGCTTTTTACAAGCAGAGTCAAGATTCAGCATTTTTTGGTGGCGAGCGCCTAGAGAAGGAGTTAAAATCGGCATTTGAGCGCATCCAAAAGGAATTTCCAGGATTAAGAACCCCTAAAATCCGAACCGTATTTTCAGGTTTTGGTGGCGTCGGCGGTGAATTTACGGCTCAACATTTACAGGTCTCCGACAGCTTAATCGTCATAGGCTTGGATTTTTTCATGGGTAAAAAGGGATTGTATCTTCCTCCAGGAGTCTATGATTATCAATTACGCCGATTAGAACCCCAAGCGCTTGTTGGCCAAGTCATCTTGCAGTATTCGGCCTTTGTGAATCGCCAAAACGAGGAGGATCATACCTTATTAAGTGATATGATTTGGTATGGGAAGGGATTTGTATTCACGAAGAAGATATTACCTGAATTAGCCGACTCGCTTTTATTTGGGTACACAAGCCAAGAATTAGCTGAAACAAATGCCTTCCAAAAGGAAGTTTGGGAACATTTCATCGATAAAAAGTTGTTGTTCAATCAAGAAGAACTAACTAAAAATAAATATTTGGGAGAGCGCCCCAAAACACCCGAGATTGGGCCGGCTTGTCCGGGATCAATTGGTCGGTGGTTAGGTTGGCGAATTGTAGACCGGTATTGGAAACAAAATCCAAAGATTACACTCTCAAAATTAATGACTGACCCCGATTATAATCAGTTATTTCTGAAGTCGGGCTACCGAGGAGAGCCGGAAAAAGAATAAAACCTATGGCAAAAAGACATGAGAGTTTTGGTTCAGGCCCTGAACCAAAGGATAAAGTAAAAGTGGATAAGCAAGGTTTGAAAAAAGCTTTGAAAATATTCCAGTTTGTCATTCCATATAAGTGGACCTTTATCACGGGCATGTTGTTTTTATTGTTGTCAAACTTGACGACAATGAGTTTCCCTTTATTAATTGGCCAAATGACCAAAGTGATCGAGGGTAAATCGAATTACCACATTAATGAGGTAACCTTATTCTTTTTTGCAGTCTTAATTATCCAGGCGATTTTATCATTTCTGCGCATCTATACCTTTGCGCAAGTATCCGAAAAGGCCATGCGCGATGTTCGAAAGAACTTATATGCGAAGATTATTACGATGCCTATTTTCCACTTTGAAAAAAGACGCGTTGGGGAATTGATGAGTCGGATAACTTCAGACATTACGCAATTACAAGATGTGCTGTCAATAACATTAGCCGAATTTTTCCGACAAGTATTCACGCTCGTAGGAGGAATTGCCTTGATTACCTATTTGTCATGGAAATTGACATTGTTCATGTTGGCAACTTTCCCTGTTCTTGTGGTGGCGGCGATTGTATTTGGTAGGTTTATTCGGAAGATTTCGAAAAAATCACAAGATGAATTAGCAGCAACCAACATCATTGTAGAGGAAACATTCCAGTCGATTCAGGCGGTCAAATCATTCACGAATGAATCCTATGAAGTCAATCGCTATACGAGCTCGTTAAATCGCGTAATTGAGGCCGCATTAAAGGCTGCGACGATGCGTGGGGCCTTCGTAAGCTTTGTGATTTTTGCCTTGTTTGGAGGTATTGTGGGGGTTGTATGGTATGGCGCGGCCTTAGTTGCGCAAGGTGATATGATTCTCGCTGATTTATTGACCTTTATATTTTATACGGCATTTATTGGAGGGTCTGTGGGAGGTTTAGGTGATATTTATGCACAATTGCAAAAGACGATTGGATCATCAGACCGTATCCTCGAGATCTTAGAAGATCCTTCGGAGATCGATTTGGTATCACAAGAATCACCAAAGGCGATTGAATTTGGGAAAATCAGCATTGAAAATGTGCATTTCTCTTATCCGAGTAGGCCATCTGTGGAAATCTTAAAAGGCATTTCGATTGATATCGAACCAGGCCAAAAAATTGCGATTGTAGGAACCTCGGGGACGGGTAAATCGACCTTGGCCCAATTGATGATGCGTTTTTATGAGCCCGATGCGGGACTTATCAAACTGAACGGTCGGAACATCCAAGAATTTTCCGTGAGTGATTGGCGAGGGATGTTAGCACTCGTGCCACAAGAAGTATTGTTATTTGGTGGGACTATACGTGAGAACATTGCATATGGCAAGCCAGGGGCGAGTCAAACAGAAATTGAATTCGCGGCAGAGCAGGCATTTGCGAAAGAATTTATAGAGTCATTTCCAGAGAAATGGGATACGTTGGTCGGCGAAAGGGGCGTAAAATTATCAGGAGGGCAGCGCCAACGAATTGCGATAGCGCGCGCAATTTTGCGAAATCCTAAATTTTTAATTTTGGATGAGGCGACAAGCGCTTTGGATTCAGAATCAGAGAAATGGGTTCAGTCGGCATTAGAAGAGTTGATGAAAAACCGAACGAGTTTGATCATCGCGCATCGTTTATCGACGATTCGTTCGGCAGATCAAATCATTGTGATGGAGGAAGGAAAGATATTGGAACAAGGAAATCATGATGCCTTGATGAAAGTCAAAAATGGCGTTTATCGGAATATGGTCGCATTACAAACAGAGCATTTGCAGGCATAAAGATGGCATCAAAACCAGCAATACGATTAGATCAATTTGGCTTGCGGTCGACGGGTAGTCGGCAAGCTGTCCTAGCTGCATTCCAAAAAGCTGGATATGCCTTAAGCCAGGGTGATATTGAACTAGCATTATCAAACGAATTTGATCGCGTAACCATTTACAGGACCTTAAAATCATTTTTGGCCAGTGGTTTATTGCATAAAGTATTAGACGACCAAGGCAGTATAAAATACGCCTTGTGTCACGATATGTGCCACCAAGAGTCGCATACTCACCAACACGATCACGTACACTTCAAGTGTACGCAGTGCGGCCAAACCACGTGTTTGGAAACCGTACATATACCACAGATCATATTACCTGAACATTTCGTAAAGCAGGAAAGCAATTTATTGATTCAAGGGATTTGCAAGGTGTGTAATAGCTAGGTGGAATTCGAACTAGAACTAAGAGTTAAGAGCTAAGAACTAAGAGTTAAGAGCCCCTCCGGACTTCCGACTGATTTCCTTCGGACTTCATGCCAGGTAAAAGTTAAGAGCTAAGAGTTAAGAACCCCTCCGGACTCCGGACTGATTCCCTCCGGACTTCATGCAAAGTAAGAGTTAAGAGTTAAGAACTAAGAACTAAGAGCTCCCTTTGGACTAGCGACTAGCGACAGACACCTGATTACTGACGACTAGTGACTAGCGACTGCCCACTGACGACTGACGACTGACGACTGACGACTGACGACTAGTGACTATCGACTATTTAGGGCAAAAAAAAACCGCTCTCTTTCGAGGCGGTCTTTCTATAATAACTTGGAGCTTACTTACTTTCCCGGGTTTGATCCCAGTATCATCAGCGGTGCGGGGCTTAACTTCTCTGTTCGAGATGGGAAGAGGTGAACACCCGTCCTATCGGCTCCAT
>JBEEOB010000047.1:0-2829 GCA_041191865.1 Bacteroidota bacterium | reverse complement strand
ATATTCACTCCTGCTTGAGCTAATTGGATTAAAGCTTCTCTTGTTTCAGATGCTGGGCCTACTGTGGCAACAATTTTTGTTTTGCGTTGATACGACATAGATTAGTTTAGTCAAATTACTTTGCAATTTACATTTAAGTCGGCAAAAAATGGAATTAAATCAAGATAATAAACCCGATTTTTTGTAAAAATTTAAGAAAATGGAGACCTATCACTCCTAGCATCTAATTTTTTATTCCTTTTATCCTATGTTGAATAAGTCATAAAAAAAGGAGCCCGTTTGAGCTCCTTTTCAATATTTCTGAGAGTATTAGTTTTCCCACATGTCATGTTCCATCTCAAGCAATTTATACTCGAGCAATTGAGACATCATCAATCCTTCTTTTTCACCTCCATATAGGTCAGTCAAAAACTTGTTCTCAACATTACCTTTTTTAATGATTCGCGCTTGGAACATTCTCAAATCAAATGCATCAGCCATATTCTTGTGCTGCATTTCATTTTCAGAATTATACCAAATGCAGTTCGGATTCGAGCGGAACAACTTATACAAATCCTTGTAACGGAAGGATGCAACTGCTTTATCAAAACCTGCCTTCGTTTTAGAAGCAGGAATAATCAAACTGATCGATTGGATATCGAAATAAAGACGAGAGCGTCGACGATCGATAATCGCGTCTTCCCGAATTTCCAATATCGACAATTCTTTCGGAAAATAATATGAAACAGCAGCCACAGCTGGCTTTTGATCAAATGCATCTTTAGCCGGTGCTCCTGCTGGTTTAGCAGCGCCACCCCATCCATCGTCCGTGCCGGCCGTTTTAGGTGCAGCACCCTCAGCTCCAAAACCAGCTGCTTTTTCAGCATCAGATAAGGCTGCCTGCTCAGATTGCTCCTCCATTTTCAAATTATCTTGAAATTGTTCCGGAGTCAATTTGGTCAACAAGGAATCGTTCGCGTAAGGAGTCAAAACACCTGCCTTAACCCAATCCAAAATAAACTTTGAAATCTCATTATTCACCGAAAAAAACGGTTGATTAATTTTCTCATTCAAATCCATCCGGCGCCATAGGCGTGCTTTATAATGAATACTAGATTCATCAATTGGACGAACAGAATTTTGATTTGGTGGCAAAGGTTTTTCTTGCGCTTGAGCAGCAAAGCTCAAACCCGTCAAGACCCCTAACAACAAACACTTATTGACTAATTTCATACGATTCATGTTAATTCAAAGGAATGTTTTTCGCCATGGTAAATGGAATGGTTTCAACAGCTCCTTTAAAATTTTTCCGTTGAACTCCTTTAATTTCAATGTAATAGCGATCACCAGCTTGCGCTTGTGCGGCTAATTTGGCAATTGACCCAGAACCTTGCAAGGTAATGTCATCAATTTTACGCTGGCCACGTGCAAGGGCCACATACAATTCTGACACACGGAAGTTTGCATCTTCTGGATTGGTTGATTTAAATGATTCATCAGCAATGGCACGAGCATCGATGCTACGCAATCCCGATGCACTTGCTCCTCGTTTTTCATCCAATTCTCCACCATTTCCGAAAACACGCACTTCAGGTCTTGGTACACGACGTACACGGAAAGTTTCTTTACCTAATAAAGTTCCTCCGTTCGCGATGTTCAATGTTACCGTAGCAGCTGAAGGAACGATGGTAACCTTACCACGATTTTGACCTCCAATAGCTTCTCCTCCGTCAGCCGAGAAGGAAGGATTCCATAAAGCACCTAAACCTGGACTTGCAACACTTAAACGATTCGCACAACCCAAATAAAGTGCGGGCAACGTTGCCGTTTCAATATTATACGTTGGCTTTAATACAAAATACTCTTTCTGAATGGTCTCTGTCTTAGGTCCTAGTGGACTCATGTAAGAAACAGATGCGGTATACGTTTTCTTAGATAATCCATTCGCATCAAAACCACCACCTGAGGTTTTAAACTTAATTTGGCCGCGGCCATCAATCACCGGGATTGAAGAACCATTAAAGCTCATACGTGGGGTAAAACCACTTGAAGTTGCCGCAATAAATACCTCTGCTTGGTATTCCATCCCTGCCACCACCGTGTTGGCATTTGCGGATACTTGCGCAAATACTTTATCAAACTTAATTTCTTTCGCTCCTACTTTCGCTGCTAACTGCGCTAATACATCACTTTCATAGCGACGAACCTCCGCTTGCTTCTGTGATATTGTTGCCATGGCAGCGGGAACAGGCGTTTGAGCAAAATTCAATTCAGCAAAATCCTTGTTGGCCTGATTCGCATCCTTACTTGCAATCGGATCTGATTTGGCATCATTGGCTAGCGAAGGAAACTTCGTACCTGGATCAGCCAATTTTTCCAAATCCTTTACATATTGGGCAAACATCATTTCCAGCTTATATGCTTCGCCTGCTTTGCCAGCACCTACCATTAAGGTAAATACCTTTTCTTCTTCTTTAGGATTTTTAATGTTACCCGTTTCAGGATCAATTCCTCCACCCGCTTCAAGAATTTGGCTCTTCAAAGCATCTAAATGATTGACCAAGGCATCCGCTAAGCGACGAACTTCATTCGCACGTTTTACCACATCCGCATAAGCATCTGGATTAGGCAAATCTTTAATTCGCTCCTCAATCCCTTGAACCATTCCTCTGTTCTTAGAAGTCGCCGATTGATTGGCAATCTCTAAACTGGAATTCAAAATGGTAAATTTTTGTAATAATGCATCTGATACTTGTAAGGCAAGTAATGCCGTCAGTACTAAATACATCATCCCGATCATTTTCTGCCGGGGTGTTTCTTTTAAACTAGCCATATTATCTAAGCTGTAAT
>JBEEOB010000046.1:0-39285 GCA_041191865.1 Bacteroidota bacterium | reverse complement strand
GGATCATCTCCTTCTTCGATCAAACGGTTGTTTAACACGTCAATCATTTCCAAAAATGACATATCTGTGGAGATGCCGCTTACTTGGTAGGTTTCAAACTTACCAGCTACGCTTGCATTTTTTTGTCTCCAAATTTTGAGTGTCAGGTTTAAATGTCCTTCCATTGTATCGAATTATTTATAAGATCTTTGAGCAATTTTGATGTTTTCGTATTTCAATTCTTCCTTGTGTAGTTCGAATTTTCCATCTCCTTTATTTTCCCATGCAGCAACATAGGCGTAGTTTTCGTCATCACGAAGCGCTTCGCCGTCTTCTGTTTGGTATTCTGTACGGAAGTGACCTCCGCAGCTTTCATTTCTGTCTAATGCATCGATACACATTAATTCTCCTAATTCTAAGAAGTCGGCCACGCGACCAGCTTTCTCTAATTCAGGATTTAGGTTATCGATCTCGCCAGGAATCTTCACATCCGACCAGAATTCTTTCTGTAATGCTTGGATTTCTTTGATGGATGCTTTTAAGCCTTCCGCACTACGAGCCATGCCACACTCATCCCACATGATTTTACCTAAACGCTTGTGGAAGTAGTCTACGGGCTTCGATCCTTTGATATTCATCAATGTTTCTAAGCGATCGCGTACTTCTTTTTCTGCTGCCACAAATGGCTCCGTATCTGTTGACATCGCTGGTGTGCGAATTTCCGATGCTAAGTAATTTCCGATAGTGTATGGAATAACGAAGTAACCATCTGCCAAACCTTGCATCAAGGCTGATGCTCCAAGACGATTGGCACCGTGATCAGAGAAGTTAGCCTCTCCCAAAGCATATAAGCCCGGTACGGTTGTCATCAAGTTGTAATCTACCCAAAGGCCACCCATGGTATAGTGAACCGCTGGATAAATACGCATAGGAACCTCGTAAGGATCTTCTCCCGTAATTTGTTTGTACATGTCAAACAAGTTACCGTATTTCTCTTTTACGACCGCCTTACCCATGGCTTGAATCTCTTCATCCGATGGATTGTGCATGTTGTTTTTATTCGCTTCACCTTTTCCGTAACGGATGATCGCTGCTGCGTAATCTAAGTAAACCGCCATTTTTGAGGTACCTACACCATAACCCGCATCGCAACGCTCTTTCGCCGCACGAGATGCAATATCACGTGGTACTAAGTTACCGAATGCAGGGTAACGACGCTCTAAGTAGTAATCTCTTTCGTCTTCTGGAATCTCATTCGCTTTACGATTGTCGTTCTGTTTTTTAGGAACCCAAATACGACCATCGTTACGAAGTGATTCCGACATCAATGTTAATTTCGATTGGTGATCACCTGAAACAGGAATACATGTAGGGTGAATCTGTGTATAACAAGGGTTTGCAAAGAAGGCTCCTTTTTTGTGTGCCTTCCAAGCCGCTGTTACGTTTGATCCCATCGCATTGGTCGATAAGTAAAATACGTTTCCGTATCCACCTGTACACAATAGAACGGCATGTCCAAAGTGGCGTTCCAATGCTCCTGTTACTGAATCACGTGCGATGATCCCGCGTGCTTTTCCGTCAATGGTTACGACATCAAGCATTTCATGACGGGTGTACATTTTGACATTACCCATACCTACTTGACGTTGCAAAGCGGAATAGGCGCCCAACAATAATTGTTGGCCTGTTTGTCCCGCTGCGTAAAACGTACGTTGTACTTGCGTACCACCGAATGAACGATTTGAAAGTAATCCGCCGTATTCACGTGCGAACGGTACACCTTGCGCAACACATTGGTCAATGATATTTCCAGACACTTCAGCAAGGCGGTGAACGTTCGCTTCACGCGCACGGTAATCACCTCCTTTAATTGTATCGTAGAATAAACGGTAAACCGAGTCACCGTCATTTTGGTAGTTCTTTGCTGCATTGATACCTCCCTGTGCCGCAATCGAGTGCGCACGACGTGGAGAATCTTGGAAACAAAATACTTTTACTTTATATCCTAATTCAGCTAACGATGCTGCAGCGGATGCTCCAGCCAAACCTGAACCTACAATCACAATTTCCAACGAACGTTTGTTTGCAGGATTTACTAAAGGTACGCTTGATTGGTACTTGGTCCATTTTTCGGCCAGCGAACCTTCTGGAATTTTAGCGTCTAATTTTGTCATAATCGTATCGGCTGAGGAATTATTGAATCAAATTAAAATAGAAGGCGATTGGCATTGCCGCAAATGCTGCTGCAATAATAATCGAGTAAATCGCACCAATTGCTTTGATGGTCGGTGTGTATTTAGGGTGATTCCAACCAATGGTTTGGAAGGCACTTTGGAAACCATGTAATAAGTGGTATCCTAGGGAAATACATCCTAATACATAAATAGCTACAACAATTGGGCTTGTGAACACAACTTGCATTTCATTGTACAAGGTATGCGTTTCAGTCAAGTTGTTCGTCAATCGAGAGAAATACCAGAAATGTTTCAAGTGAATAATTAAGAACAATAACAATAAGGTTCCCAAAAGTCCCATCGAACGCGAGTACCATTTGCTGTTTGCTGCACCGTCTACCACGGCGTAGGCTACTGGACGCTTCTTTTTGTTGTCTAACCAAAGGCGAAGACCATCAAAAATGTGCAACAATAAGCCCCCAAACAAAACGATTTCCATCGTACGAATGATTGGGTTGTGTGCCATGAATTCAGCACCTTCGTTAAACGCAACACCACCATCATTTAAGAAGATGGTTGCATTCAAACCGCAGTGAATTAATAGGAAGCTAATCAAAAATAGGCCTGTAATTGCCATGAGAAGCTTTTTTCCAAGGGATGAATTAAGTGATTTTGCTAGCCAAGCCATAAATTAGGTTATTAGATTTAAGTAAAAATATTCAGAGCGAATTAATCAAGTCAACTATGCTACTGAATTTTAGCCTTCAAAACTACAATCCAATCGCTTGTCAATCAAATTAATCGCTTAAAAAAATGCTTTTTTTTACGATTTTAATTTTGCCTTAGTAACTTGCTAACATACTCGATTGTTTTATGCGGAAATATATTTTAATCATCTTCATGCTTGTTTTTTCGGTAAGTGCAGCATTCGCGACGCACTTAAAGGGAGGTGAGATTACGGTAAGACGTATTTCAGATAAAACCTTGACCTATGAATTCACCTTAACTACTTACACGGAGAATAATCGGGCGAATCAAGATCAAGTGGAAGTGAATTTTTGTTTTGGTGACGGGTCAGCAATTGTGAAAGCCAAACGTTGTTGTGGAACTCCAGTCGATATAGGCAATGGGACAATGAAAAATCTCTACAAAGTAGAATATACCTATCCCGCCCCAGCTTTATTTTACAAGGTTTCCGTTGCCATTCCGAATCGAAATGATGGTGTTCGCAACATGACGCGTTCGGTAGAGGTTCCCTTTTATGTAGAAACCATATTTTCCATCAACTCAGGTTTAGGTCAAAATTCAACGCCCTTATTATTGAATCCTGCTGTAGATTTAACAGCAGTCGTAGGACAGCCATTTATTCACAATCCCAATGCCGTGGATGCGGAAGGGGATAGTTTGGCTTATCGTTTGGCTGTTTCGAGAACAGGAGATTCAGAGACATGCAATCCGACAAATCGCGGAATCACGGCTCCGAATTTTAGACAACCGAACGAGGTGTCAGCAATTCCTTCAAGTTTCACGATTAATCCGTTAACGGGGGATTTGTTATGGGATGCCCCGCAGGAATTGGGTTTATACAATTGTGCCTTCATTATTGAGGAATGGCGTAACGGGGTGAAGATTTCGGAAACCGTGCGTGATATGCAGATTGAGGTGAAAGATGTGGACAATAAGGCTCCTAAATTGACGGTCCCGCCGGATGTTTGCGTACAAGCAGGTGCTTTGATCAACGAAAGTATTACGGCCATCGATGTACCGTCTAAGACGGGACGCGTGGATCCATTGACGATTTACAGTTTTGGTAATGTGTATGCGATGGATACCGTTTATGCTGTAAAACAACCTTATGCAACTTTCATCTCAATTGCCAAACAGAACTCGCCGGCAAAGGCAACGTTTCGTTGGCAGACCGCCTGCCAACACATCCGAAAGGAGTCCTATGACGTGCTCTTTAAAGTGGAAGATAATCCGCCATTTTCGATAGGTAATGGCTTGAAATTAGTGGATTCGAAACTTTGGAAGATTCAGGTAGTTGCTCCAGCTCCGAAAGGCTTGAAAGTTGTCTTACAAGCAAGTAATGCGGTTTTAACGTGGAGTGCATTTACTTGTGCCTTGCCAGGAGCTAAAACGATTATTTATCGTCGGACAGGAGCTTGTAGTCCTGTCGTTAATTCCAAGTGTGCTACAGGTATGACCGCAACGGGTTTTGTTAAAATTGGAGAAGTAGGAATCGATGAGACATCTTTTACCGATAAAAATGGGGGAGAGGGCTTGTTGAAAAACACGAATTATTCCTATGTGCTTGTCGTCGAGTTTCAGAATTCGAAAGGGCTCGTCAATTACAGCCCGATGTCTGAATCTGTTTGTGCGTTTATTCCTTCTTCGGCTCCGCTAATGACACAAGTAAGTGTGTTGAAAACAGATACCATAGCGGGTGAAATTCAAGTTCGTTGGACGAAGCCTTTAAAATTGGATACAACTGTTTTCAAAGCTCCTTATCAATACCGAGTGAAGCGTGCCGAGGGGCAAACGGGTATACAATTTGTTGAAGTAGGCGTGCTATCAGATACCGTTTGGACCGATAAAGGGTTAAATACTTTAGATAAGGCCTATCGGTATCAAGTGGATTTTTACTACACGGCAAATGGAGCTTTTAAATTCTTGGAGAGCCCTACGCCGGCGAGTTCTGTTCGTTTGCAAGCGCAAACAGCGGTTAAGTCGGTGAAATTAGCATGGACAGCACTTGTGCCCTGGTCGAATGATTTTCTGGTGCACCGCATTTACCGGGAAACTTATCAGGGTTCAGGGAAGTTCAACCAGATTTCGGATGTTTCCGTCGCGGGGCCAAGTAGTTATCAGTTTACAGATAACGGAACCGATTTTATTTCAGCAGATGGGAAATTAGATGTTTCACTTTCTCCGGATTCGACGTATTGTTATTATGTTCAAACAGTGGGTAGGTATGGAGAAGGACTGCCAGCCATGCGTATTGAAAATGCTTCTCAAAAGATTTGTGTGAAACCCTTGGCAGTCTTGTATCCTCCTTGTGCACCTATTTTGGCCGTAACGGTGCCCGACTGTGGTATTCAAACTTCGAATTGTGAATCGATTGCAGTTCAAAATATATTGACTTGGAAGCCTGTCGTTTCGGGTACGTGTGACCCCAACATCGAAAAATACCGCGTTTATGGTGCTAAGGTAGCAGCTGGACCTTATCTCAAATTAGCTGAAACCGAAACACTCACATACATCGACAAGAATCTTGTTTCGCACATTGCCTGTTATTATGTGGTGGCGGTTAATTCTTTGGGTGTCGAAAGTCCAAAGAGCAATGTAGTTTGTGTAGATAATTGTCCATCTTTTGATCTCCCTAATTTATTTAGTCCGAATGGAGATGGGAAGAATGATGTTTTTCAAGCGATGTATTGTCCTCGATTTGTCAAACAAATCAATGCCAAAATTGTGGATCGCTATGGAGCCTTGGTTTATGAGTATTCAGGTGCGCTGGGTGGATTTGGCTGGAATGGTCGGTCGACTAGCGGACAAGCCATGGCTGCGGGTACTTATTTCTACACGGTTGACGTCGAGTTTGATGTAGCGGATGCGACACGTGCGAAAAAACAATTAAAAGGCTGGCTTGAGCTAGTTAAATAGGATGCTGGTCATAATCGATGGAGAATGTTCCTTTTGTCTTTGGGCATCTAAATTATTACGAAAATTATGTCGGCCGGGCTTGGAAATTATTCCTTTGGCTGATGTTTCGCAAGAGGTATTCAATACATGGTCATCTGAAGCAACATGGAGCGTAGATAGCATCAAGGTTGTCTCGCAAGAGAAATTGTATATTAAATCCCAAGCCATTGCTGAGGTGATGCGAACCGCACGCTGGTTTGCTCAGCCCATGCGATTGCTTTTTTTATTGCCTGATGCGTGCTTGGATCGAGGGTATGACTGGGTAGCGCGAAATCGTAAATCGCAGGCATGCGAATTACCTCAATAAAGGTTTGTTATTTTCGATTTGGTCAGGTTATTTACTTCTAACCAAGGGTTTTACCGTTGTGAAATAGGAATCCAATAAAGCCTCGCCCCATTTATTGGCGGCAAATTCAATTCCTTTGAAATTAAAATGGGTTCCATCATGACGAAATGTAGGTTCTGTGAGGGACTCTAAATCTGCACCTACGATGGTATATGGGATTTCGGCTAAAATTCTTTTTTGAGCAGCACGTACTTTAACTTCTTTTTCATTATTGGATCCGCGATTACATTTAGCGACGAAGAAAGTTAGGTCGGGCATGTTTAACAAATCTCGCGTTTTTTTCATGTAGAGTTTAGTACCTTCTACGATTTCATCTTCGGTCAGGTTAATGTCATTTTCGCCATGCATGACCAAAATGCCACGAAGACCCGATTTTGGAAAATCCGTTAAGATCCTGTTTTCAAAAAACTGATAAGGGTATCGAAGTTTCCAATCAAAAATGGGGCTTTCGAACGGGAGTCCCATGGCAGAGTTACCCCATTGCAAGGAAGTTGAGCCCCCAATTCCCGTGTTGTAAATTCGGATAGGCACATTTAGTCGTGTCTTTAATATGTCTCCCAATCTTCCCCAAAAGGCATTTCGTCCAGATTCCCAGGTAATTACTTCGCACCATTGTTTGTCGTAATTATCGATGTTATAGGGGTCTTGACCTTCAGCCAAGGAATGACCAACGACAGCGAATGCTTCGCCAACCTTGAAGTTCCAAAGCATCAAAGTGTCTTCGATAACTTGATTAGCGTTTTCAATGATCACTTGCGGATAGTAACCACCACCTTTTAAGACAAAGCTGCCGCTGAATTTGTTGCCTCCGTCATTTGTTAAGGGAAGCCAGCCCGTTTCTTGGCCGCCTAAGAAGTTTTTAAATTTGATTTTAGCTGAGGTAAATGAAGCATTTGTACTTCCTGTAATGAATATTTCACCTTCATTGTTGTTGTTTCTCTGGACAAATTTCCGACAATTTGCGATGTCAAATGTAACTTTTGTTCCGGTGTCAGCGGCTTCTGGTACGATGTTTTGTGTTTCACATGCCAGTAGGAAAATGAAGCATGGTATCGTAATGAAAAAAAGCTGAGTGAATTTATTCATTTGTATAAATGGGTTTCAAAATGGGATGTCAAACCACTTTGATTATATTTGTCTCTCGAATTAAAGTCAAAATTATAAAAAAAATAACAAATGAAAGCATATGTTTTCCCGGGTCAGGGTTCTCAATTTCCAGGAATGGCGAAGGATCTTTACGAAAATTACGCTGCGGCGAAATCCATTGTCGATGAGGCGGATGCAATATTAGGCTTTTCGCTCGCTCAAATTATGTTTGAGGGCACTGATGAGGAGTTGAAACAAACGCGCGTGACTCAACCTGCTATTTATTTGCATTCTGTATTAGTGGCGAAATTAGGAAAAGATTTTGCTCCTGCAGTTGTGGCGGGTCATTCATTAGGTGAATTCTCTGCTTTGGTCGCTGCGGGTGGTCTTGCTTGGCAAGATGGCTTGCAATTAGTTTATAAGCGTGCTTTAGCGATGCAAAAGGCATGCGAAATTCAGCCAAGCACGATGGCCGCTGTGTTGGGATTACCCGATGCCACCATTGAAGAAATTTGTGCTGCTTACGGCCCATCTGTTGTGGCAGCTAATTATAATTGCCCGGGTCAAGTCGTGATTTCAGGATCCGTTGAAGGAATCGAAGCAGTAGGCATTCAATTGAAAGAGGCTGGAGCTAAGCGTGTATTAACTTTACCTGTTGGCGGAGCATTTCACTCCCCGTTCATGGAGCCAGCGCGCGTTGAATTAGCAGCAGCGATTGAGGCAACGGAGGTATTAAAACCAATTTGCCCGATTGTTCAGAATGTGAATGCCAAAGCTTCTCAAGACCCGGCTGAAATCAAGGCTAACCTAATTGCTCAATTGACCGGAGCGGTTCGTTGGACGCAATCGGTGGAAACCATGGTGGCCATGGGAGCAACAGAATTCATTGAATGTGGACCAGGAAAAGTATTACAAGGTTTGGTTAAGAAGATTAACGGAGAGGCAATTGTAGCGTCTATGGAGTTAGTTTAATGTGTTGATAATGAGGAGTTAGGTTTCTCGGCTAATAAATAATTCGTTTTTTTTTAGGCGATGTTTGATTTTTTGGGAGCAAGGCCTTACTTTTGCATCACAATTGGTATTGACCTATGGTGTAATGGTAACACACCAGTTTTTGGTTCTGGTTTTCTAGGTTCGAATCCTGGTAGGTCAACACAGAAAAAGCTCATCGAACGGTGAGCTTTTTTATTTTCCCTCCAACCAATCTTTTATCTTATTTTCAGCGCGCTCATGATGCATTTCTTTGTACAATGCTCCCCAGCTCCAAATTGTCAAAGGCAATAAAGTCACTCCTGGAGTCACATCAGGATTATCTTGTCCTTTTATTGTGCTGATAAGAATTACCCCGTTGGCTCCTCTAACTCCATATATAGCTGTTTGCGAAGGATCTTTTAATACCTGCACTCGCGATACATCATTGGGGTTAATTGTAATTATATTTCCTTGCAAAGGTACCCCATCAATCACATATAAGGGGCCGTTGGCATTGATTGAACCAATCCCATGAATGCGCACCATTGCCCCTCCACCGGGCGAATTATCATTGCCTATCTGCACACCGGCAACTTGTCCCTGTAGTTTTTGTGCAAGCGATGCCGTATTTGTTTGCCTTAATTGCTGCGCATCGATTTGATTGGCTTTATTAATCGTTTTGTCTAATGGATCTTTCATCGGATAAATTTGAATGCCCATGCCTCTTTTGCCTGCTGCATTTCTTCCTTTGATAATTTTCACCGCTGCGATTTGTTTCAAATCAATTGCACTCGTGTCTCTAAATTCAGATAAATTATGATTGTTTGCCGACTCATACCAATACACCCAAAGCGTATCTCCTTTGATTTCAATGCGCTGATTAAGGTTGGAAAAATACCGAATCAATAAATCAGAAGGCGAAGCTTTTTGAGCCCAAGCAGGTAAACTTAACAGGAGTAAGAGGCATAGCTTTTTCATTTGCTGATCTCGCCTAGCTTCTCATAGGAGAGAATCATCGATCGAACGTTATGGTAGTTGATTTTCCAATTATGTGCCATGTGCCGCCAGATAGGTTCTCCTTCTCGTGTCATCAAGGGCCACCATTCACCCGTATTTCGATTAATCATCTTATCGAACACAAAGCGATGTACCTGTTTATGGGCTTCTAAAAAACGCTCATCTTGCGTTAATTGGTAAGCGTCAAGCATACCAATCAGCATTTCGGCTTGTTGCCAAAACTCTTTCTCATAGTCCGATGCTTCTCCTGTATGAGATCCTTCTACATAAACGCCGCCGTATTCCCAGTCGATGCCATGGTCCAAGGCATGGTAAAATACCTTTTCTAAATTTGGGCGATATTTTTCGAGGTCAAATCCGCCGATTTTAATGGCATGCATGAGGAGCCAACCGAATTCTGCGTTATGTCCATAAGATGTATTGTCGGTCGAGGAGGCTTTCTGCCCCCCATCCGCAAATCGATCCCAACCCCAAACGACATCGAATTTGATTTGTGGGGCGACCGACCAGTCTGCCCAAAATTGTGGAATGCCTGTTCCTGTGACCGGATGCATGATTTTATGAATGAGAATTTCAATGACTTCCTCAAGTTTTCGACGATGCAAAGACTTTCCACTCGCTTCAAACAATGTGGTAAAAGCTTCCATGAGGTGCATATGCACATCCAAGGTTTTGCGATCACCCCCGGGTGCACCAGGTCCCATCAAGGTCCAATCCTCAGCAAAAAATTCCCAATATCCGCCGTAATTTGTATCTACCGCATGCTTTTGTAAAAGGTCGAATACCTTTTCCGCATATTCCAATCCTTTCGGGTCACCCGAGGCTATGAAATATTCACTTAAACTATATATCACGAAACTATGCCCGTATCCTATCTTTTGTTTATTTGTAGGATTTCCCGCTCGATCTGTCATCCAGTAGAAACCGCCATGCTCTTTATCCCACATCTTTTCCAGGAGGAATTTGACGCCGTTCTTCGCCATCTCGAGCATGATGGGTCCTCCAAAGCCATGTCGGTAAGCCTGCGAATAAGTAAATATTGAGCGTGTTTGTGCAATGAGCGATTTTTCGTCCTCACCTGTGTCAACTCCGTATTCGTCAAAATGGGTGATGAATCCCCCATTTATCTGATCTATGGTTCGTTGGGTCCAAAAAGGAAGCAACTCGTTTTCGGTATAATCTTTAATTTCTTGTTGCATGGTATGCTTCGATTATTTCTTGAGGATTTGCGCTGCCCGTTTCACCTATTTTGTGAATGCTAACATGGACAGCTAAGCTAGCGAATTGGCAAGCTTCTTGAATGCTTGCTTCTGCGGCCCTTGCCGCGCTAAAGGCTGCTACGACCATATCTCCGGCGCCTACAGTATCAATGGTTCCATGTAGCGGAAGTGATTTTTCCCAGTGGAATTCTTCCAAAGAGGCATAAATCATGCCTTTTTCACCAAGCGTAACCAGCACCGGCATGCGTCGCGAACTCACCCAATTTTTGATTGTTACTTCTAAGTCGGAGGTGTCGCCGATGATTGTTTTTAATTCGGCATGATTTACTTTAAGTAAGGTTTGTGTTGCATGAGCCCCTAAACTGCGCAAGTCGGCAATGGAACGATGGCCAACAAACTTTTGCAAATACTCAAGAGTAGCTTGATTTAGCAGTGGAATTTGAAACTGTTCGTTGATAACAATCCAATCGTAACGTGAAGCATGAATAGCCAATTCATGAATGATCTCCGGTGTGAATTGTTGAAATAGGTGATTTTGAGTTCCGAAATCTAAACGGTTTTGTTCAATACCAGCTTGCATCGGTTTGCTATACGTGGGGGTATCTAATTGTTCTTTAGGTTTTAACTGCTGCGTGTTGATCTGCAACGATTGTGCGAGGAATTCCATTTCTCGGCCGAAAACATCATCTCCGCGCAGCCCGTATGCGTCAACTTGAACACCTAAGCTTGCTAAGTTTTTTGCAACATTGCCCGCACCACCTAAATAGGTTTTAGCTTTCGCAGCATGTTGAACTTGTTTTCCTGTTTCAATGGAAAAATCGGTTGTGTTGGCGTTGAAATCAAAATAGAAATCCAGTGCGAAGTCACCGATGACCGCGATGCGTAATGCGCTGATTTTAGCCAGTAGGGCTTCTAATCGCTGGGAATTCATGTTGATAGGTTTAATTGCTGAAATGTACAAAAAAAATGTGTGGAGGCAAATAGGCGGGGATGCTCCCCTTTAGCTTTGGCAAACCTTCAAGGATTGCCAAAGCTAGCTCGTTTAGATGAAAATTTGACTTGAGAAACTGATAATTTCTCCTTAATTTTATTCTTCTATTTACCCTAAAATTTTCCGTTTTGGCATTAATTAAATCTATTTCAGGTATCCGTGGAACCATCGGTGGAAAACCGGGTGACGGGCTTAGTCCAATCGATGTGGTAACTTTCGCTGCTGCTTATGGTAGTTGGTTGAAAAGTACGAATCCGACTTCGAAACAAATCGTTTTAGGAAGAGATGCGCGGATTTCAGGTTCAATGGTATCCTCATTGGTTGCAAATACCTTAATCGGTCTAGGTTGGAATGTTTTGGATATCGGTCTTTCTACGACGCCTACTGTTGAGTTAGCTGTGCCCTGGACAAAATCTGCCGGGGGAATCATCATCACGGCAAGTCATAATCCTGCCCAATGGAACGCCTTAAAACTTTTGAATTCGGAAGGTGAATTTATCTCTGATGAGGACGGAAAGGCTTTACTTTCATTAGCCGAAAACCTTGATTTTAATTTTGTTGAGGTTACGGAATTAGGAAATATTACAGAAGACGCGAGCTTTTTGCAACAACACATCGATCATGTTTTGGGTTTACGCTGGGTTGACAAAGCGGCTATTCAGGCGAAAAATTTTAAAGTGCTGGTTGATGCTGTTAATTCAACAGGTGGGATAGTTGTTCCTCAATTATTGAATGCCTTAGGTGTTCAACATGTGGATGTGATTTTTGGTGAACCCAATGGTCACTTTGGGCATAATCCAGAACCTCTTCCTGAGAATCTGACAGCCATGATTGCGGAAATGAAAACAGGGAAATACGATTTGGGAATTGTCGTGGATCCGGATGTTGACCGATTGTGCTTCATCTCAGAAGATGGTACACCATTTGGGGAGGAATATACATTGGTTGCTGTAGCTGATTATATTTTGGCCAAAGAAAAAGGGAATACCGTTTCAAATCTATCCTCAACAAGAGCGCTTGCTGATGTAACAAATCAACATGGTGGAACTTATTTTGCTGCAGCGGTAGGAGAGGTGAATGTCGTTACAAAAATGAAAGCTGAAAAAGCCATCATTGGTGGTGAGGGTAATGGGGGCGTTATTTTCCCAGAGTCACATTACGGTCGGGATGCGCTGGTCGGTATCGGATTGTTTTTAACGCATTTGGCCTATAAAAATAAGTCGGTGAGCGCCTTGCGCGCGGAATATCCTTCGTACATCATGTCGAAAAATAAGATTGAATTGTCGGCGGATTTAAATGACGATTTAATCTTGGCGACGGTCGCTGAACAATATAAAGATGAACGTGTAAATACCATTGATGGAGTGAAAATTGATTTCGCTGATCGCTGGGTACATTTACGTAAATCGAATACGGAGCCCATTATACGAATTTATTCTGAGGCTCCTACAGAGGTGGAGGCGAGTGGCCTAGCCCAACAAATCATCCAGGTGATCGAAGCGATTGCCAGCAAATAAGCATAAGATGACATCAACAACTAAAACACCTATTTACCTCGATAACGCGGCAACCACCCCGGTGGATCCGGCTGTTTGGCAGGAAATGCAACCCTTATTTGAGCAATTTACAGCGAATCCTTCGTCGATTCACTCGCATGGCCGACAAGCCAAGGTGATCGTTGAGAAAGCGCGTAAATCTGTGGCTACATTATTGAATGCATCACCCGCAGAAATTTTCTTTACTTCCGGTGGAACGGAGGCGGATAATACCGTGATTCAGTCGGCCGTTTTGTATGGAGGCGTGAAAACCATCATCACCTCACCTTTGGAGCATCATGCGGTATTACATACGGCGGAGGCTTGGGAAAAACTGGGGATGGTTAAGGTGCAAATGGTTCAAATCAATGCATCTGGTGATATTGATTTGGGGCATTTGGAGAGTCTATTGGCTGAAAATGCCCATGCACTCGTATCCTTGATGCATGGCAATAATGAAATTGGAAATTTATTGGATTTGAAGGCTGTGGGTGAATTATGCCAACAGTACGGTGCAATCTTCCATTCGGATACGGTTCAAACCATGGGGCATTTTACGCATGATGTACAAGCATTGCCAGTCGATTTTTTGGTAGGTGCTGCGCATAAGTTTCATGGTCCTAAAGGCATTGGTTTCTTGTATGCTCGTGCGGGTGCTAAGTTTCATCCGCTAATGCATGGGGGTGCCCAGGAGCGTAACCAACGCGGTGGAACTGAAAATGTATATGGGATGGTTGGTTTGGCCAAAGCATTAACGATGGCTTATGAGCATATGGATGCGCACATGCTGCACATTAAGTCGATTAAATCGTATTTCATTGAAGGTTTACAACAGCGCTTTCCGGGTATTCAATTTAATGGCCGCTCGGGCGAAGTAGATAACAGCCTTTATACCGTTTTGAATGTGCGTTTTCCGAGTGTGGTTGATGGCGATATGCTTTTGTTCCAATTGGACATCGAGAAGATTTCCGCTTCGGGTGGAAGTGCCTGTTCGAGTGGAACTTCGGTAGGATCCCATGTACTTTCGGCATTGAATCCGACGGCGACTGGGGCTGCCATTCGTTTTTCTTTTTCAAAGAATAATACGAAGGAGGAGATTGATCGGGTGCTGGAGGTATTGGAACGAGTGGTGAAATAATGAAAATCATCAAAAAAGACGCGGGTTTCGCGTCTTTTTTGATTTGTAGAGACGCAATACTTTGCGTCTTGTTCCGAATTAGACGCGAAGTATCGCGTCTCTACATTAGTATGCTCTCGCAAACAAAACGCGCTTATTCGACGGGTTGCCTGTCAAAATACATTTTCCTGCCTCTTCTTTGGCATCCAAAGGAATACAACGAATCGTAGCTTTGGTTAATTCCTTGATTTTTTCTTCGGTTTCCGAATTGCCATCCCAGTGTGCTGAGATGAATCCACCTTCTTCTAATTTGGCATTGAATTCGTCCCAAGTATTCACCACATGTGTTTTTTCGGTACGGAAAGCCAAGGCTTTTGCATAGATTTTCGTTTGAATGTCTTCCAGTGTATCTAATACAATCTGCTCAATTCCTTCGAAAGCCATGCTTGTTTTTTCGCGTGTGTCGCGGCGAGCTAATTCGATCGTGCCATTTTCCATGTCACGATTTCCAATCGCCAAACGAACGGGAACTCCTTTTAATTCATATTCGGCAAATTTGAAACCAGGGCTTTGGTTATCAGATGTGTCGAATTTTACAGAAACACCACTTTTGCGAAGTGATTTTACCAAAGGATTCACTTTCTCGATGATCGCATTTAATTGATCTTCACCCTTGTAAATTGGGACAATCACCACTTGGATTGGAGCCAATTTCGGAGGCAATACCAAACCTTGGTCATCCGAGTGGGCCATGATTAAGGCTCCCATCAAACGCGTAGAAACACCCCATGAGGTTCCCCAAACATAATCCAATTGGTTTTCCTTGCTTAAAAATTTAACATCAAACGCTTTGGCAAAATTCTGGCCTAAAAAGTGTGATGTACCTGCCTGCAATGCTTTTCCATCTTGCATCAATGCTTCGATGCAATAGGTTTCATCAGCTCCAGCAAAACGCTCATTCGCCGTTTTGATACCTTTTACCACAGGCATTGCCATGAAGTTCTCCGCGAAATCCGCGTATACTTCGAGCATTTGCTCCGTTTCCTCGATTGCCTCCTTTTTCGTTGCATGCGCCGTGTGGCCTTCTTGCCACAGGAATTCTGCGGTACGTAGGAAAAGTCGAGTACGCATTTCCCAACGAACCACGTTGGCCCATTGATTGATCAATAAGGGTAAATCGCGGTACGATTGAATCCAGTTTTTATACGTTGACCAGATCACCGTCTCAGAGGTAGGTCGAACAATTAATTCTTCTTCTAATTTTGCATCTGGATCAACAATGACACCCCCACCATTCGGGTCATTTTTGAGTCTGTAATGCGTAACAACGGCACATTCTTTGGCAAACCCTTCTACGTGTGAAGCCTCTTTGGAAAGAAATGATTTTGGAATAAATAATGGGAAATAAGCATTCGTATGGCCTGTTTCCTTGAACATATCATCCAATGCACGTTGCATTTTTTCCCAAATGGAATAACCATAGGGCTTGATAATCATACAGCCTCTTACAGCTGAATTTTCAGCTAAATCAGCTCTTTTGACTAACTCATTATACCATTCAGAATAGTTGTCGGCACGTGACGGTAAGGTTTTACTCATATATTTTTGGGGAATCGTACTAGGTGGGTTTTTATTTCGTTAATTTGTATGTTATTGAATTGAAACTTTTTCTTTGCTTCAAAGGTTGAATTTACGAATTAAACCATGAACTTAAAAATTCAAATGAATCACAGATTCTAATCCAATGAATTTATGAAAAATATAGGGATTGCCTCGGTATTGATTGCCATGATTGCGGGCTTGAACGCATGTTCTGTTTCGCAAACTGCTTTTGTTTCTGATGATCTATACGATAGTTATCAAAAACCTGCGGCAGTTGTAGCCAAACAAAAAAAAGCATCCTATTTAAATTTTGAGGAAGATGCGCAAGTCATACAAGAAGAGGAGGCAACAGTCATTCAAGAGGAAGCGGATGTGAATTATTTAAATTCGCGGGCATTATACCAAAAGGGTTATAATACAGGATTTAATCAGGGATTGTTTACTTCAAATCCTTGGAATAATTGGTATTCAAATCCATACATCAATTTTGGAATGGGCTTTTCCAATCGCTGGTATTCCCCATTGCAAGCTTGGCGTCTCAATGATCCATTTTATTCTGGGTTTGCCATGGGGACGAATTTTGGCTTTTATGGTGGCATGGGCTATTCGGCCTATAATTCTTTTGGGTTTTCGAGTCCTTATGGATATTACGATCCATTCTATGGGTATGTAGGTCCTGGTATGATGTTTGGTTATGGGCCTGCTTATAATTATTACCATGGCTTTGGTCAAAATTATTATGGGGGTAATTTTTTTCAATCCAATGTAGGTAACTCTCAACAAGAGCCTGCTCCACGTTACAATCGTGGGCCGCGTGATGGAGGAGCTTCGAATCGTTATGGTGGAGAGAACTATTCAAATACGCCACGTGGAGGGAACAATTCGTATAATACGCAAGGCACAAATCAACCCCGTGTGAACTCCTCATCCGTGGGTAGTTCAAATGCTCCCGTTCAAGCAGCTCCTCGAAGAAATTCAAATGTAGAATACAGACCTGCTGCTCCGCAGCAGAATTATGGTCAAAATCGAACGGAATCCTACAGTTCTCCTTCATCCAATTATTCGGGAGGTTCTTATAATAGTGGGGGAGGAAGTTCTACCAGTGGTGGTGGTTCAAATGGTGGTTCTTCACGTGGTCCAAGATAATTTTATGAAACGTATATTTCAGATCTTCTTGCTTATTTTGGTAAGCAATATTGCTCATGCACAGGTTTATACCTACCCGATGTTGGCAAAACAATTTTCAACTTCTTATGTGACGGGTTCTGCCCGCATGCAAGGATTGGGCGGGAGTCAATCTGTTTTAGGTGCCGATTTAAGTTCGATTGCAGGAAATGCCGCCGGTTTAGGTTTTTATACACGTGCTGAAATTGGCTTAAATTTTGCAGTGAATTCCTCCTCAACGAAAGCAGATTATTTAAGCCAATCGACAAGCGGTACCAATAGTCTATTTCACATGCCTAATTTTGGCATCGTGATTTCAGGTGATTATTTATCGAGTTCTTCCTGGAGAGGAGCCTTTGGAATTGGTTATTCACGTCAGGTTATTCTAACGCAGCCCTTGAATATGGAAGGAACTAATAACCGGAGTTCTTATTTGGATCATTTAATACAAAAGGCAGGGGATAAGGGTGCCACAGGAGCAAGTTTAGATGATGAATTTGATCCTGCCTACAATACGGCGGATAGTCCGGAAGCAGCAGCGTATCAAGCCTATTTAATTAATCCAAATGCAAAAACTGGAGGAGCTCCATTTGAACGATATTTACCAAATTTACCCACGCAGCAATTTGGCTATGCTGTCAATTCGGGTTCGGTTTCGCAATGGGATATTAGTTACGGCGCAGCCTATCAGGAGCAATTATATATAGGTCTTGGTCTCCATTTTTCAAAGTTGAATACATCACAATCTCAATTGTGGGAAGAGCGTTTTGCCGGGAATAATTTTGTGGAGGGTTTTACCTATGAGGAACAATTAATTACGACGGGGTCGGGAATTTCCGCATCATTGGGTGTTATTTATAAGTTGAAGCCCAATTTACGCGTGGCGTTCAATGTACAATCGCCAACTTATTATGATAATATAAAGGAACAACTGACTGGTTCGATGTCTCCGCAAATTTCGGAGATTCCTGTCACAGGAGGGTATATAACGAATGTAAAGCCAGTTAAATTGACGCCCAATGAATTTACGTACCAATTAACTACGCCGTTCCGAATTTCGGGTGGTATGGCTTATTTCTTTGGTAAGCGAGGTTTGATAAGTGCCGATGTGGACATGTTAAATTATTCAGGGATGTCGGTAGCTTCTGCTGAGTTAGGACCTTATGCAAATCAGCAATTCAAAGACAAATACAACAACCAGATTTCGAAAAATTATCAAACTGTGCTAAACATGAAAGTGGGTGCCGAGTTTCGTGTTTCGAGTGCGTGGACGCTTCGTGGTGGCGCAGCAATCTATGGTAGTGGATTTTCAAGCACCTATGATTCCATCGATCGAAATCAATTTCAGGTATCAGGAGGTTTAGGCTATCGGAGTTCGGCCTATTATGTGGATTTCGCTGTCGTGCAACGTACAGGGAAGGATGCCTATACACCCTATACATTAAAAAATGCGGCCGATTATGCATCAGCCGCATTGACATTAACAAATACGCAGTTCACCATAGGAGGTGGAATATTCTTCTAAACCGGAAGGTATTGGTCTAATAGCCACAATAATTGGCTTACTGTGATTTCACCATCAACCTGGATGTCGGCTTGTTGGTAAAAAGATAAGCGCTCTTCAAACGTTTTTTTGATGGAGGCAATGACAACTTCTTCGCTTTGGCTTTTGTCTAACAAAGGACGGTTATTTCCTTGCGCTTTGTAAAGTCGTTTGGCCAAATCGTTCACATCAACATTTAGGAAGACACTAACTCCATTTTCTTTGATGAAATCCATGTTATCGTTAAAACATGGAATGCCGCCGCCCGTTGCGATCACCATCGATTGATTCGGTTGGAAACCACGCAATGTCTTCTTTTCTAGTTCGCGAAAATGTGCTTCTCCATAATTGGAAAAAATCTCCGAAACCGTTTTTTGTTCACGTGTTTCGATCAATTTATCCATATCTGTAAAGCTATACCCCAAATTTCTTGCTAATTCTTTCCCTAATGTACTCTTTCCAGATGAGGGCATTCCAACTAAATAGATATTCTTCATTCTTGCACTTATTGTTTTATATGTTGTTGAATTTCATCCGCATTGGGTAGTCGATAGGCCGACCATTTTCCTTTGACGGTTCCTTGGCTAATAAGCCAAAGTCCAGGACTTGAACGAATGATGGTTTTTAATACTTTGCTGTCAGCTGATAGGGCTGGAAATGCTAATTGGTACTCATGACGCAAGGCATTCACATCCGCATCGGATGAGGCACTTACCAACCAGACAGGAATCTTGACGGTTTTTGCCAACTGGCTAATGGTTTCAAACGCAGCCAATCGAGTATGGTGAATATTGGGTACAATGACTAATAAATGATCACCGGTAAATATTTTTTGGGTATAATCCGTCGTGTCGCCATCAATCCATAAGCGGTAGTCGGTAATTAATGGCCGGGCTTCTTTTTCGTTGATCGCCTGCATGGAAACAAATTCCGCCTTAGGATCTGTGGGCATTTCGGTTAATTCAACATCCTTGCCATTTATCTTGTAGATATAGCTGAATTTTAAATCTTCCCGGTTCTTCATATTCGAAGGAATATGTTGGCCTACTGCATAAGGTAATCCATCTTGGAGCGGTAAATAGAAATAGCAATAGGTCCCTAGTCCAACACTTAATAGGGCAGAGGCGATAACCCATTTTCCTGTCGTTTTACTTTGTTTGACCTTGTCGGTTAGAAATAAACTCAAGGTGATTAATAGCAAGAAAATGTCTTTGCCAAAGGATGTCCAGGGAGTTAATTTGATCGCCTCACCGAAACAACCACAGTCGGTAACCTTATTGAAATAGGCCGAATAGAAAGTCAGAAAGCTGAAGAAAATCAAAATTCCAACAAAGCTATAGAGCGTTTTTTTTGTTTTGAAATTCAGTGCTAAAGCCACGGCTAACACAATTTCAGCGCTGCTTAATCCGATCGAAAAAAGAAGGGCTTGCGGGATGAGTAATTTCCAGAAACCAGCCATCCAAGGGAAGTCGACAGAAAACACCTCGAAGTATTCTTCGAGTTTCAATTGCGTTCCAATGGGGTCATTGAGTTTGATGAGTCCGGAGAATAAAAATATCCCGACCAATACAAACGTGGCTATGTTGCGGTATTGCTTCATCCGAATTATTGCTGTTGGGCCATTTGCATCTGCTTCTCCTCTTTGAATTTAATCAAACAAAAGACCGCATAATTAAGCATATCTTGGTAGTTGGCCTCCACACCCTCAGAAACGAGTGTAACACCTTGATTGTTTTCAATTTGTTTGGTGCGGAAAATTTTCATGAGGATGAGGTCCGTCATGCTGCTGATGCGCATATCCCGCCAAGCTTCGCCGTAATCGTGGTTTTTGTTGCGTAAAAGTTCAAGGGTCGCTTCGACTTGTTGGTCGTAAAACCCACTTAATTCTTCTGGGCTAAATTCCATTTGATCGGAGGATTCAAGTGATTTTTGAATCAAGGCGATGATGCAATAATTGATGATTCCGATGAATTCTCCTTCAATCCCATCCTCGATGCGTTGCGCTCCTTTGTCTTGAATGCTTCGGATGCGTTGCGCTTTGATGAAGATTTGGTCTGTCAAACTAGGTAATCGCAAAATTCTCCAAGAGGTACCGTAATCTTTGTTTTTTTTATCAAACAAGGCTTTGCAGTATGAAATTACTTGGCGATATTCGATTTCAGTTTGGGAAGGCGCGGAGTCCTTATTCATACGGGTCTGTATTTTTAATTATAGCCTACAAAAATATTTAAATTATCCTAAATTTCGTTGATTTGAACGCTCTTTTTCCATCAATTCAAACAATTCGCGTGCAGGGTCGAATCCTAAGCCTTGATAAGCCCCTTATCATGGGTATTTTAAATACAACGCCTGATTCTTTTTATGCGGGAAGTCGGGCCTTGGATGTTTCTATTTGTTTGGAACGCGTGGCGGGAATGATTGCATTGGGCGCCGATATGATTGACATTGGAGGACATTCCACACGTCCGGGTGCTGACCCTGTTTCCATTGAAGAAGAAATTGCACGGGTCGTACCTGTAATTTCCCTTTTGCGTAAGCAATTTCCTAGTCTTGTCATTTCGATTGATACGTATCGCTTGGATGTAGCAAAGGCTGCAATCTCCGCCGGTGCTGATATTTTAAATGACATTGGTGCAGGTCAAATGGATATGGGAATCTTCGAGTGGGTCGCCCAAAATCAAGTTCCTTATGTTTTGTCGCACAGTCGGGGAGCCTTCAATCAAGTACATGAAGTTCCCGAATACCAAGAGGTTGTTTCAGATGTGTGGTCGGACTTGGCTCAGAAACTCCAACAATTGCGTGCTTTGGGAGCTAAAGATGTTATTATTGATCCAGGTTTAGGATTCTCTAAATCCATGGAGCATAATTACACGTTGTTGGCACATTTGTCGGCCTTTAAAACCTTAGGAGCACCCATCTTGCTGGGTGTTTCTCGGAAGTCAATGATTTATAAAACCTTGGGGATTACAGCTGCGGAATCTTTGAATGGGACGTCGGTGTTGCATACGATTGCGCTCCAACAAGGTGCTAATATCTTACGCGTGCACGACGTGGCTGAGGCCAAAGAAGTGATTACCTTAGTTGCTAAATTACAATCGAATGGATTACCCAATTTGGATTAATGGGGCTTGGAAGCCTGCGAGTGAAGCCCTTGTTTCGGTGAAAGATGTCGGTTTTTTGCGCGGTTATGGCATATTTGATTTTTTTCGAATCATGGATGGGAAGCCGATTTTCTTAGCCGATCATTTGGCGCGTTTTGAACGTTCTGCGGCAAAAATGGGCATTGAATTACCCTATTCAACGGAGCAATTGGCTGCTTGTATCGATGAATTAGCAGCGATGTCGACGGATGCCTGTTTAGGTGTCAAAATGGTTTTGACGGGAGGAGAAAGTTTAAACGGTTACGTGCCAGGGACGCCCAATTTATGGATTCTACCCGGTGTTTTTCAGTTCACAGATCCCGAAAAGGGGATGCATTTATTGAGCAAGGAATTTGTGCGGGAGATGGCGGATATCAAGTCTTTGAATTATGCTTTTGGAATTCGACACATATCTGAAATGAAGGCCGCCGGAGCAGATGACTTGATTTATTACACGGAAAAGCATGGTGTCTCAGAATCCACTCGCAGTAATTTGTTTTATGTCAAAAATGGAGAGATTTATACGCCGGATGCTCATATTTTGGAGGGTATTACTCGGATGAAGGTGTTGGAAATAGCTCGCGTAAATTATCCTGTGCATGTTCAACACTGTACGTTGGAAGATTTTTTATCGGCCGATGAAGTGTTCACAACAGGCAGCACGAAGCGGGTAGTTCCGATTCTGTCGATTGATGGGAAGCGGATAGGTTCAGGGGAAAGAGGGCCGGTGGCGAGGGATTTGTATGAGGAGTTGGTGAAATTAGAGTGAAGAGTGAAAAGTGAAGAGTGAAGAGTGAAGAAGTTCTGTTTTTATCCCTTATCTTTTCTATTTCTGACGTAACTACTCAAAGACTAAATTACTAGGGCATAAAAAAAAGACGCGAGGTGTCGCGTCTCTACAAACTCATCCAAAACTCTTATCTCTTATCTCTTAACTCTTAACTCTTAACTCGCCTTCGGCCTAAACGCCTTCATATTCGCCTCATTGCATTCCAAGAATGGTCCGCCAATCAAGTCAATGCAATAGGGGATTGCCGGAAAAACGGCTTCCAAACATTGTCGGATTGCCTTTGGTTTTCCAGGTAAATTTAAGATTAGGGTTTGATTCCGGATGCCAGCTGTTTGTCTACTTAAAATTGCCGTAGGGACATACTGCAAACTTACTGAACGCATGAGTTCGCCAAATCCTGGCATCATCTTTTGGCATACCGCCTCGGTTGCTTCTGGTGTTACATCGCGTAAAGCAGGGCCGGTTCCTCCTGTGGTGACAAGGAGGCATACTTCTTCACACATCTCAATCATTTTGGCCTCCAAAAATGCCTGTTCGTCGGGAATGACGGCATAAACCACCTCGAATGGCGAGGTTAGGTATTCATGCAATAATTCCACCACCGCCTTGCCCGGAATATCTTCATAGATTCCAGCGCTTGCTCGGTCCGACACATTGATGACGCCAATTTTGATCATTTCTTATAGGCTTTTATTCGTTTTTCCATGTGGATGGGTTCATCTAATAAGTCACGAATGACGATGGACGCAACTGCCCCGCCAAAGGCTGCAGGTAAATACGAAATCGTTCCATAGGCCGATTTCTTGAAGTTGGAGCCATCCGTTAAAATCAAGGACTCATCCTTAACTTTCTCGAGGGAAAAAACAGCTTTAATGCCTTTCCCTACGCCCATTTTTCGGATTCGTTTTCGTACCAACGAGGCCAAATAACACTCCCGAGTATCCAATAAATCTGCGGTACGTAATTTGGTAGGATCTAATTTTCCGCCAGCTCCCATGGAACTCGCAATCCGATAGCCTAAATCATAGGCTGTTTTCAACAAAGTGATTTTGGGCGTAACGGAATCGATGCAATCCATGACATAATCGAAACGCGTTTGCTCCAATAATTCTTTGGCAGCTTCAGGACTTAAAAAAGTTTCAATGCTGGTTAATTTCAAGGCTGGATTGATCGCTAATAAGCGTTCAGCCATGATTTTCGCCTTTGATACCCCGTGATTGGTCGCGAGTGCCGGTAATTGCCGATTCCGGTTGGTCGGGTCTACTACATCACCATCCACAATGGTCATCGTTCCTACGCCTGCACGGGCGATGAATTCTGCAGCGAACGATCCTACACCACCAAGGCCAACGATCAGCACATGGGCTTTTTGTAATTTTTGGATCCCCTCGGCGCCGATTAATAGTTCGGACCGACTGAGCCAGCTAAGGTCATTTTCTTGTAACATTAGGCAATTTCTTCCTTGATTTGGTATTGAGTTGTCTTGTCGGAATTTGTGATGAGAAGTTCACCTAAAAATCCAGCGACGAATAATTGTACCCCTAAAATGATGGCAACTAAGGCCAAAAAGAACAAAGGATTGTCGGTGACATTCCGGTACTTTAAATTATTCGCTATGTTGTAAAGCTTTTCGCCGATCAACCAAAGGGTGATCAATGATCCCGAAAAGAAAGATAATATCCCTAGACTACCGAAAAGGTGCATGGGTCTTTTACCAAAAGTCTGTACGAATGTGATGGATAATAAATCCAAGAAACCATATAGAAAACGCTCTAAACCAAATTTCGTCACGCCATATTTGCGCGCTTGGTGTTGAACGACTTTCTCGCCAATTTTTGTAAATCCGTTCCATTTGGCCTGAACCGGAATGTAGCGGTGCATTTCGCCGTACAATTTGATGGTTTTGACAACCGCTAATTTATATGCCTTTAATCCGCAATTGAAATCATTTAAATGGACTCCTGACAATGCGCGAGTGGCTGCATTGTACAGTTTCGTTGGTATTGTTTTGGAGATAGGGTCGAAACGTTTTTGTTTCCAACCCGAAACCAAATCATAGCCATCTGCTGAAATCATGCGATACAATTCAGGGATTTCATCGGGAGAATCCTGTAAGTCGGCATCCATCGTGATTACAACCTGTCCACTTGCCTTTTGAAAACCCTCATGTAGTGCTGCTGATTTACCGTAATTGCGCGTAAAAGAAATTCCTTTTATCGTAGCATACTGCTTTGATAAATTTTGTAAAACTTGCCAAGAATCATCTTTACTGCCATCATTTACAAAAATCATTTCATAGCTGAATTGATTTTCTTGCATCACACGATCGATCCATGAACATAATTCAGGGAGCGATTCAGCTTCGTTATACAGAGGTACTACAATGGATATTTGCAACATAGTTGGGCTTCAAACAAACAAAAATACAAATTTCAGTGGATAATTTAGTCGAATATCAAATAGTACGGTTTTAATCGTGCGATGAATTCAGCTGAATAGCTTCCATCTGCTTCTTTGATACAAATGATTTGCTTCGTTTCGGGACTTGAATGAAACGAACCCTGTGCCATGATGCGTAGCGTCTCATGGTTACTTTGATGTTTTACTTCACAAATTTGGTTCAAAAATAGCCCCATTTTCTTCGCTGCTGCTTCGAATTGCTTCAGTCCAACGGGTGGATATAGAACGGTGAATTTCCCTTCAGGACTTAATAAACGTGAAATGCCAGCTGCCAAATCCGCTGGACTTAAGGTATCACTGTGCATCGCCTGGTTCTTCGATGCGTCCGAATTTTTTAGGTGATTGATGAAGAATGGTGGATTGCAGATGATGAAATCATGTTTACCACGATAATCTGCCAGCGCATTCGCATGAATCTGAATGTGTGGATTTGGTAATGTGCTTATATTTTCCACAGCTAGTTCGGCCACCTCTGTTTGGATTTCAATGCCGGTAAAATGGGTATTTGGGTGGGCTTGGGCCAACATCCCGATGAGCAAACCGCATCCCGTTCCAATGTCCAAGGTGTTTTGTTGGGGGAACTGTGCTGACCATGCCCCGAAGAGGCAGGCTTCCGTCGTAATTTTTAATCCCGGATTTCCATGCGCAAGGGAAAATTGCTTGAACTGAAAAATAGATCTACTTTCGGCCATAATCCGCCGGGTTTTCACCCCAATCTTCGGTTTCCCACTTCAAGATTTTGGTTGTGTAACTATTGTTTTTCAACCATTCGATGGCGCGATCAACGAGTTCAAACAAGTCCTCGGTCTTTGAGTTTCGCTCTAGATTGGTCTTGATTGCCTTATTCCTGACCCAAGCAATCGCCGTGCGAGAATCGGAATATAAGGGAAAAGGGCAATCTAATTTTTTCAGGTAGGAGAGGCCGTGTACGATAGCCAAGAATTCGCCTAAATTTACCGTGCCCACGGGAAATGGGCCACGTTTAAAAAGCACTTCTTTGGTAGCTGTGTTAACCCCTTGGTATTCCAGTACGCCCGGATTGCCCGCGCAAGCTGCATCAACCGATATACTGGGAATGATAAAATTTCCTGCACTACCTGTAGTTTTTAACGTTTTAGCAGCTTTGGGATTAATACTTGCCCAGTAATTTTTCTTTGAGGCTGCTTCGGCTTCCTGTCTTGATTCGAAGGATTTGTATTGTGCATTTGGGAAACCTTTGATATTTTTCTCGGTTTCCGACCAAGAGTCGAAGATTCCTTTTTTGTGGCCTTCCCAAATCACATAGTATTTCTGCTTTTTGGCCATTATCCTAAACGTGATTTGACGATTTTGATGGCAATCGCGATCAGAATTACCCCAAAAACCTTACGTAAAACCTGTGTACCTGCATTCCCTAATTTGTTTTCTATCCAGACGCTCGAACGCAAAACGATGTAGATGAAGATGAGGTTTATCAAGATACTGATCATGATGTTTTCTTCTTCAAATTGAGATTTCAAGGAAATTAAGGTCGTCATGGTTCCCGCACCAGCAATAATCGGAAACGCCAAGGGGACAATGCTATGCGCAGAGCCTTCCTGTACCTCCTCCGATTTAAAGATATTGCGTCCTAAGGTCATCTCTAAACCGATTAGAAAGATGATCAATGCCCCCGCCATGGCGAAGGAGTTCGTGTCTACGCCAAAAAACCGCAAGATTAGTTTTCCAGCAAAGAAAAAGCCAATCATGATCAAGCCTGATACCAAGGTTGCCTGTTCGGCATGGATATTGCCATTCTTTTTTCGCAAATCAATGATGATGGGGATTGAGCCTAAAATATCAATGACCGAAAACAAAATCAGCGAGGATGATAAGATTTCTTTGAAATTAAAGTTCATGCGATAATAGTTGGATGAGTGTTTGTATGTCCTTTTCTGTGTGGCTAGGGAAGTTGGCAATTCGTACTGTATTCGCCTGCCAATCGCCATATCCTTTTCCTAATTCAATGCCTGCCGCTAAACATATCTGCTGAATTAATCGGATTTGCGAAGGGTCTCCTTGCAAGGCTAATACCGTAGGCAGTCTGAGTGCGGGCTTTTCTATTAAACATTTTAGCCCCCAGTTGGTATCTGATTCCCAAAAGTCTTCCCAGATTTTCATCTTTTTTCTCGTCTGAGTATCGATGAGGCTTAAGTTGGGAAGTATATGAGTTAATCTATTTAGTACAAATATGCTTAATACATTCGGTGTATAATGGGTTTGAAACCGTTGGCGATTTTCCTCCATTAATAAGATGTCGTTGTAATGCGATTTTCGACCCAGTTTTTCGGCCCGGGCTAATGCCTTTGGGGAACAAATCATGATGCCTAATCCGGCAGGGATACCGATGCATTTTTGGACGGAGGCCAACCATACGTCGGCTTCTTCCCAAGGTAATTCGATGCCTCCCATGGATGAAGTGGCATCTACAGCAATCAATGCATCGCTAAACATTGTGCGCGAAATCGTTTGCCCTGTACCATTCGAGGTTTCACTTTGTACTAAACAAATTGTATCGACTTGTTCGAGATTAGGGAGATAAATGTCAGCTAATCCTACCTGCGAATCAAATGCAATGGATTGAGCATTTGGGTAAATTTTTTGGGTATAATGTGCCCATTTTTTTCCAAAAGCGCCATTGTATATATGCAGAGGGTGTTTTTCAATTAAAGATTGGGCCACAATTTCCCATGCCTCAGTGGCTGAGGAAACAAAGTAAATGGTATAATCCAAAGGGATATTCCATTGGGTATGTAAAATTTCAAGTGTGTCTTTGAGTAATTCCTCAAAACGGGCACTTCGGTGATTTATGCTGACAATACCCTGGTCAAAGGCTTCTTGGATAAATTCCAAGGCCTCCGGATGTACCTTAGAAGGACCGGGGTAGAACGATAGCATAGTTTATTGGAATGAATTTAATGCCAATTCATAACCTCTTAAGCCAAATCCCACGATGATTCCTTTGCAGTTGGGACTTAAATAACTATGTCCACGAAAGGCTTCGCGGGCATGTACATTGGATATGTGAACTTCAATCACCGGCGTTTTAATGGCGGCAACGGCATCTCCTAAAGCAATCGAAGTATGCGTATATCCGCCAGCATTGAAGATAATGCCATCATAGCTAAAGCCTACTTCATGAAGTTTATTAATCAAGGCGCCCTCTTCGTTTGATTGGAAGTAGGAGATGTCTAGGCTGTCTTTGAATTTTTCAGTCAAAATTTCTAGAAATTGTTCAAAGGTCTGATGTCCATAAATTTCAGGCTCTCTTGTGCCTAATAAATTTAAATTGGGACCATTCAGGATTAATATCTTTTTATGTACCATGGTTCAATGCCTGTGCTATATTTCAAATTTAGCCTAAATTTACAGGAATCTAGCAATATTGCATTCATGTGGTCAACGGAAATCCAAGCATTTGGTAATTATTTGAAGATTGAGCGGGGACTCTCAGCTCACTCATTGGATGCTTACGTGCGCGATGTGCAGAAATTTGCTCAGTTTATGGCAGATTCTCCGCATCAATCCTTGTCTCCATGGGAAGTTGAAGAAAATCACATTCTTGATTTTTTTAAAATTTTGCACGATCTCGGGATTGAAGCAAGTAGTCAGGCCCGTTGTTTATCGGGTCTTCGTAGTTATTTCCAGTTTTTATGCCTAGAAAATCCCGATTTTCGAGATCCTAGCATTCACATTAAATCGCCACAAAAAGGACGTCATTTACCTGATACGCTTTCATTTGATGAAATTGAGAAGATTTTGGAATCGAATGACATGTCAAATCCACAAGGCATACGGAATCGCGCCATGCTGGAGTTTTTATACGGAGCCGGTTTGCGAGTTTCAGAATTAGTAAGCCTTAAATTAACTGATGTCTACCCAGATTTGGGTTTGATTAAAGTCCGGGGAAAAGGAGATAAAGAACGATTAGTTCCTGCTGGGCGTGATGCTTTTCATTATTTGCAGCTCTATCAAGCGGAAGTCCGCGCACACATTGATGTGAAAAAAGAAGCACAAAATACCGTGTTTTTGAATCGCAGGGGTGCTGCCTTGAGTCGCGTGATGGTGTTTTTGATATGCAAGGATTTAGCTACCAAGGCGGGGATAGAAAAAGTGATTAGTCCGCATACTTTCCGACATTCCTTTGCGACACACCTGATTGAGGGTGGGGCTGATTTACGGGCGGTTCAAGAGATGCTAGGGCATGAATCCATTTTGACAACAGAGATTTACACCCATTTGGATCGAGCATATTTAAGCCAAATGGTACACGATTTTCACCCCTTGAATCGGCGTGCTGATACTTAGATTTCGTCAGGATAGGGTATGAAAACGAAATTGGTAAACTGCCCATCCACCACAAATAAACACGCATATTCTTCGACATCCTTAAAGTTCTGAACGAACAATTCGACATTTTCTTCCGCGATTAGTTTGCGTTGCACAAACTCTTCCATCATGGAAGCGTGGTAATTCCATTTATTGCCATTTAATTCAGCTACCCCGATGAGCATTTGACCTATTTCAATGGGACGCTGGGAACAGACAAATACGGGGTAGTCTGAAAAACCACGTTTCTTGATTTGGTAGGCAGCTTCTTTCAGCGCATCAGCAACTAAAACAAAATCACTGGAGATAAGTCCCAGGTATTTTCCATTCAAGTCGGGTGAATTAGGTGCGTTGGATATGGCGGTATAATCTTCAATCATCGGGCTAATAATAAGAGTTGAATGTCTTTTAAGGGTTTTTTGTAGAGTTTCGCGATGCTTGCCAAGGTAACATGGCCTTTGTAGCAGAAAGTTCCTTTCATGAAGGATTTTCCTTGCCAAAGCATTTCTTCTACGCCCCCTGTTTTTCCTGCTTTTAACACGAAGGAGGTTAATAAATTACTCATCGCGATGCTGGCGGTATGTGATACGAGCGAAGGAATATTGGGGACACAGTAATGACTTACGCCAAATTTCTTGAATACGGGTTTTCCTAAACTGGTGATTTCAGATGTTTCAAAACAGCCTCCTTGATCGATGCAAACATCAATAATTAGCGTGCCGGGTTTTAATTTACTGACCATTTCTTCGGTTACCACGCACGGTGTCACACCGGAATCAGACCGCAAAGCACCCACGATTACGGTTGCACCTTGCAAGGCCTGTGGTAGATTTTCTGAATCGATTACTTGGGTTACCAAAGGGAATCCCAAGGTGTGTTTGAGGCGTTGAAGTTTATAAATGTCTTTATCGAAGACTTGCATTTGGATGCCTGCATGCCAAGCGGCTCTTGCTACCTGTTCAACGACATGACCTGAGCCCAACAATACAAGTTTACAGGGAGGAACTCCTGTTACATTGCCCATTAATAAACCTGGCCCTTTGTGATTGCTCAGAATTCCGCTTGCAATCGGCAGTACGAGTTGGCCTGCGATTTCTGCCATAATCTTCACAAAGGGATAGCCTCCAGCGTTGTCCTCGGCGTATTCTAGACCGATGGCGATCAATTGTTTTTTATTGATTTCATCAAGCAACTCACCTGACAGTTGATTTTTTGAGGCGCAGGATACGAACGATTGTCCTGGCATCATGCGTCCTACTTCTTCCATGGTAGGGGCATTGATTTTTAGGATTAATCCGCCTTGCCAAACTTGTTGCAAATCTTCCGTGACACTCGCCCCAGCTAAAAGGTAGTCGGCATCTGAAAATCCTGCACGCTCACCTGCACTTCGTTCAACGATTACTTCGTGGCCATTGGCAACGAGTAATTGAACGGCTTGTGGAGTTAAGCCAATGCGGTTTTCGTAGCTTGCCGTTTCTTTTGGAAGCGCGATTTGAATGCTTTTGGCATTTTGTTTGGTCCAACTCATCGCCTCCATCGGCATAATGCCTTGTTGGGATAATAACTCGTGAAATGAATTTGTCATACGCATCTTAGCAAGATAGAGTTAATTTTCGTTGAACTTCGTTGATTGCCTCAATTTCCACATTCACATGTGGGAAATCCCAAAGTTCTTCAGCTTGTTCAGGCCATTCGATTAAACAGTAATTTCCTGAATCTAAATATTCTTCGATTCCAATGGCTAGTGCTTCTTGGGTATTTTTTAATCGGTATAAATCAAAGTGGTAGATTATTTCGCCCGCTTGGGTTTGATACTCATTTACCAGGGAAAATGTGGGACTTTGGACAGCTTGGTCAACTCCTAATTGCTGTAACAGTTCCTTGCTAAGGGTTGTTTTTCCCGCACCCATCTGCCCACGAAATAACCAAACGCGCGGCGCATCCTGCAAGAATTCAATCATTTCTTTGGCAACGACAGGTAAGTCAACTAATGTATAGGATTCCCAGGTTCTCATAAATCAATATCGCCTAATTGTGGCCGAATTAAGATTTCCTCCAATACCGTTGATGGGCTCATTTGATACGCCGACCATATCGTTTGGGCTACATCATCAGCGGGAATGAAACGCGATTCGGGTAGTTCAACACCATCCCAAGAAGGAGTAAGTGTTGCGCCAGGAAGTATCGCAGTTACTTTAATGCCTTGTGTCTTCAATTCCTCCCGAAGGACTTTGGTGAATCCAAGCAATGCAAATTTGCTGATGCAATAAGATCCGCCGAGTGTATAAGCCGTAATGGAAGCTGTTGAACAGATGCTGAAAATATGACCGGCTTGTTTGGCTTGGAAAGTAGGTAATAAAGCGCGTGTCAAATGATATGCGCTGTATAAATTCGTTTCAATCGTCTTTTCAAGTAGGTCTTCCGCTTCGTTTTGGATTTGTCCTGGGATGAACACGCCAGTATTATTAACGAGCACGTCTATCTGATTCGCTTGCTTTAAAATCCAATTGGCAAAATCCAGCACTTGATTTTTTTGACTTAAGTCTGCCGCGAAGGTATGTAGACGATCAGAGCCCAATTCAGCAACGAGCGCATCTAATTTTGCTTGATTACGTGAGCAGGTGAATACCGTAAATTGTTCGGCTAAAAACTTTTTTACGAGTGCCTTACCAATTCCTTGGCTTCCACCACTTATAACTACAGATTTGTTCATTATCTTTGGGACTTAGCGCGTTCTTAAATTCAAACGCATGTCAAAATTAGGCAAATATTTAATCTTCCTGAGTAAGCTTTTTACAAATCCTGAGAAATTTCGGGTGTATTGGGCATTGACTATGCAAGAATGCAAGGATATTGGGATTAATTCCATGCTCATTGTGACGATTGTCGCGTCTTTTTTAGGAGCTGTTACTTGTGTGCAAACAGCTGCCAACATGGATAATCCCTTTGTACCCAAATATATCATCAGCTTAATTGTACGGGATTCAACAATTTTGGAATTAGGTCCTACCATCACCTGCGTAGTTTTGGCAGGTAAAATTGGGTCTAACATCGCAAGTCAATTAGGTACGATGCGCATTTCGGAGCAAATCGATGCGCTGGAGGTTATGGGGATAAACTCTTCTTCTTATTTGATTTTGCCTAAAATGATTGCCTCGATGGTAACATTTCCAATGCTGGTAACGCTTGCCTGTTTTCTTGGTATTTATGGGGGCTATTTGGCAGGTTGGTTGACGGGTTCTGTGACCCAACAAGAATATATATATGGCTTGCAATTTGCGTTCAAACCGAGTTATGTGATTTTTGCAATCATTAAATCGGTCGTTTTTGGTTTCTTGGTCGCATCCATTGCGGCGTTTCAAGGATTTTACACCAAAGGAGGAGCCTACGAAGTAGGTAAAGCGAGTACGGCTGCCGTTACAAATTCATGTATCGCGATTTTGATTGCCGATTACCTATTAGCCCAATTATTGGTAGGCTAAATTCGCTCAATAAAAACTTCTGTTGTTAACGTTGAAATAGCCATGCCGCGGTATGTGCCATAAACGGGCGTGATTTCTTCCGGTAGGCATGAAGCAGCTAACGGAATATGGTTCCCGGATACGACTTCATGTTGCGTTGGATCATATCCTCTCCAGCCACCACCTGGTAAATACACTTCAACCCATGCATGTAAATGATGTGTTTGGTTCGGGACATCCACCGGAGCAGCACCCGTATAATAGCCGGATACAAATCGGGTAGCTAATCCCATCGTTCGGCATAAGGCAGAAAATAAGACGGCATAATCCCGGCAAGAACCTTTTCTGTTTAGAAGCGTGTATTCTGGGGTATTGGGAGCACCTTCCTCTCGAATTTCGTAAGCAAAGTTTTTGTAGATGAATTCATTGATCTGCATTAAAAATGCCGATGTTTCATATTGAACTTGGGAAGCAAGTTGGCGGGCTGTTTGTTCCACCACCGATGTGACGCCTTCCAATCCGAGGTAGGGGCTGAGTGTTTTCAGATAGGAATCTGAATAGCGCATGGGCAAACGTTTGCTTTCAAAAGGGAAGTAAACGAAGTCGAATGGATTAAACTCTGTTGTTTCAACTTGCGCTTGCACGCGAATGTTTAGGTTATTCGTTGGCTCTTTGAAAAACAAGATGTTTTGAATATTGCCTTCCGGGTCTAAATTTTTGGAAATTTGAACCGGCGTTGGCTCGATGCTTAGTTCAAAGGCTTGAACGGTCAATAAAGAACTTTTTCTTGGGTGTAAATACAAGACATGGGGATCCAGTGTGACGGGTTCACTGTATTGATATTGAAGGCTGTGGTGTATTTTGGCGATCATTTGGATGCTAAAGTAAGCAGGCTTTTCATCCAGTGTTCATCGATTGTTTCCAGGGAATTACGCAAAGCTAAATTCCATTCGTCCGAAATTTTTTGCATATCCTCTTTGTATAATCGAATTTCTTTGGCTTTGAAACTATTCTTTTCATAAACGACTACGTCGATGGGGTAGTCAACATCATTGGTACTCACTTGCGTGGCATCAAACGATAAGAAGCCCATTTTGAGTGCATCTTTGAGCGGTGTCTCAAAGCTTAGGTTCCGATTCAAAAGCGGTTTCCCGTAATTGGAATTACCGATGATTTGGTATTTCAAGCCATCATTGATCTCAATCCAGTTGCCTTCAGGAAAGATGAGAAACAGTTTGTGTTCAGCATCTTTGGGCATTTGCCCACCTACAATGGCATGTAGATTGAAATGGTAGCCTTCTTTTTCCAGCGCCTCACGGTCTTCTTGGGCCACTTTTTTCAACATTTGTCCAAATGCCGTTGCAGCCTGGAACATGAAATCGTAGCTTGATTCTTCCTCATCTATTTTCTGGTTAAAATAGGTGACAGCCTTGTCGCGTACGGAACGTAAGCCCGCAGTCATGATGAACAAACTATGTTTGTTGATTTCATGAATCGAAATTTTCTTATTGGAATACATTTCATTCCCCGCGGTGATTCGGGTATCTGCAATGGCAATAAGACCTTCTTTAACGGTGATTCCTAAACAGTATGTCATACGTGATGGGTGGCAAATGGGAGCGCAATATTACAAATTAAAATTGAGAAGCCGGATTAGCTGACCGGCTTCAAATCGAAATAGGTATTGAAAATGGTTTGCCCTATTTCATTGTTGGTGCTTTGGAAATTGTCAAGAAACTGATGTAATCCCGTTGTTAAGATGTCATCTATCTCGGTGAATTGAACTTCAGAGAGCAATTTGGATACTTTTTTTTCCGCAGGGTTGGAATAACCATGGTCGGAAGATGTTCCCGAGATGGCGTACAAGGAAGCTTCGGCCTCTTGCAAACAATGCACCACGGAACGTGGAAAGCTTTTGTCCAAAATCAAAAACTCCACGATGTTTTTGGGGTTGATGACTTTGTATTGCTGACGGAACATGTTGTACGCGGAATTGGATTTTAGTACTGCCGACCACAATAATAGGTCTAACGGAGACCCAATCGCATCGATATCAGGTAATAGCGTGAAGTATTTGACGTCCAAGAAACGAGTTGTTTTGTCGGCGCGCTCCAACAATTTACCTAATTGACCAAAATGCCAACCTTCACCTCGCGTGATTGTTGAGTCCACGATGCCATAAAATAATTGACTACCGGATTTGATTTCTTCCAAAAATCCTTGGTAGCGGGAAATTTCCCATTCTCTGCTGCCTTCTACACGGTCTTTTACTTTCCAATAAATTTGGTTGACATATTCCCACATTTCCCGCGATATGCTTTCTCGAATGGTGCGAGCATTTTCCCGTGCGCTGTATAAGCACGATAAGATGGAGTTTGGGTTGCTTTCATCAAAGGTCATGAAGTAGAGCACATTTTCTCTGTTGGCAACCGGATAATGTTCAAAGAAATTATAATGGTCGGCCGTAGCGACAATTAAGGGTTCCCATTGTTCAGGAACATTGGGTGGTAAATCTAGGGCAAGATTGAAATTGACTGAAATGAAACGCGCGTAATTGTCTGCACGTTCAATGTACCGATTCATCCAATAGATGGAGTTTGCAACACGACTTAACATAGGCTTTATAAATTTTAAATGCTTGATTACCCGCTAAGGTATTTTTAAAATTAGCCTTTTTTTCGAGTTGGCCATACGCTTGTGAGGGTTATTTTAAAAAGTCCCGAGAAACTTCAGATTATCCTTGATTTATTCCCATAATCTTACGGGCATTTTGTATTTTTGTTAAATAGCTTTTTGAATCCCTTTTTATGTTTTATCAGTACCTAATCAAGCCATTCTTTTTTCTGTTTGATCCTGAACGCGCGCATTATTTGCTTGCAGATATCATCAAGTTTTCCATGAAGATTCCCGGTGTTCCTGCCTTATTTCGCTGGGTTTATGGCTATGAGCATCCCAGTTTGCCTCGTACGGTTTTTGGGATAAAATTTCCGAATCCGGTAGGGTTGGCGGCTGGTTTTGATAAGAATGCCTTGTTGGTGGATGAATTTTCTCATTTAGGCTTTGGGTTTATTGAGGTCGGAACGGTTACGCCAAAGGCGCAAGCGGGTAATGATAAGCCGCGTTTATTTCGTTTACCGGCGGACGGTGGTATTATCAATCGGATGGGTTTCAATAATGAAGGCCTGGATGCGATGAAATTGCGCTTGCAAAACCGCAAATCGCAGGTGATTATCGGTGGAAATTTGGGAAAGAATAAAGTTACCCCAAACGAGGAGGCTGACGAGGATTATTGCAAAGGATTTGAGGCCTTGTATGATGTGGTGGATTATTTTGTGGTTAATGTAAGTTCACCCAATACCCCCAATTTACGTGCTTTGCAGGAGAAGGAGCCCTTGCAAAATTTGTTATTGCGGCTTCAGTCCCTGAATGCAGCGAAACCAAAACAAAAGCCCATTTTGCTCAAAATTGCACCTGATTTGACGGACGAGCAATTAGACGATGTGATTGAGATTGTATTATCGACCAAGATTGCGGGTTTAATTGCAACCAATACGACTTTGTCGAGGGAAGGGTTGCTTTCGGAAGAGACATTGAAGTCCCAGCAAGGCGGATTGAGCGGTAAGCCGATCCGTGCGCGTTCGACAGAAGTTATTGCCTACATACATCAAAAGTCAAATGGGCAAGTACCGATCATCGGTGTAGGAGGAATTCATGCTGCAGCTGATGCCTTGGAGAAATTAAGGGCTGGAGCAAGTTTGGTGCAAATTTATACGGGATTCATTTATGAAGGTCCGGGTTTGATCAAGGAAATTAATCAAGGAATCGTTCAGGCGGGTCTGTAAATTTGATTTTGTAAATCGAATCAAAAAGTCGAAATTTATACGTTAAAAATGATCGTTTCTTAGATGGCCAAGAAGATAGTAAATCCTACGAGTACCCTTCAAATTAATTTTGATTCAGAAAACAGGAAACCCAAGACTCCTGCTGAGATTGCCTACCGCGTTCGATTGATTTTCGGATGCTTTTTGTTTCTTGTAGGTTTTCTTTTGCTTTTCGCTTTTGTGTCTAGTTTCTTCGTAGGCGTGGCTGACCAAAGTGAAGTATCAGAGGGTGCTTTGGATGTCATCGCAGGTTCTGATATTCCCGTTAAAAACTGGGCAGGATTACTCGGTGCTAAAATCGCACATTTTTTCTTATTTAGAACTTTTGGTTGGTCCTCTTTATTGCTGATTCCATTATTCTTTTTGTCAGCCATTAAACTCATCTTCAAAAAGGAAATCTATCCACTGGATCGCTTGACTTGGCAGGTGATTTTTTACATCATTTGGGGAAGTTTATTAGCCGGTTTTTTTGTTTATCAATTGGATTTGCCACATTCCATCGGCGGAGGTGTCGGGTATTTTGTGAGTGAGAAATTGATTCAGTTGATTGGTTATTTAGCCGTTTTTGCCCTAGGCTTTGCGGGCTTAGTATTTTTGATTTTGTTCTATCAATGGAATCCGGCTAAAATTAACGTTCAAGCAGCTGCTTCAGGTGGAGTCTTAGCGAAAGACGAAGTAGATGGAGATGAGGAAGCGTTGTTCAATGATGATGATGACCCATCTTTCCATGTGGATAATGAGGATTTAGAAACTTACCGACCACATGTTCCGCCTGTGAAGGTGGAAGACGAGGAGGATGTATTGCCTGCAGATTTACCTGTCGTAGAAGAGCAAATTGCGGAGGCGGCTTTGGAAGAAGTCGATGAAACGCCGTTTACATTCAAGGTCGCTGATGAAGATGATGCGCCCGTAGAGGTTGAAGAAACGACGCCTACAACGGCGGTTCAGGCGAATGATTTAGTGGCTCAATTTGGCTTGTATGATCCTACGGCAGATTTGCCTAAATATGTCTATCCTACGCTTGATTTGTTGAAAGAATACGATCAGAAAAATCAGACGACGCAGGTGACGATGGACGAGCTGAAGGAAAACAAGGAGAAAATTGTAGAGACCTTGTTGAACTATGGGATCGGAATTCAGAAGATTGAGGCGACGATTGGGCCAACAGTAACTTTGTATGAGATTGTTCCTAAAGCGGGTGTTCGTGTAAGTAAAATCACTTCGCTGGAGGATGACTTGTCGCTTTCTTTGGCTGCGATGGGTGTTCGTATCATCGGTCAAATGCCGGGTAAAGGTACCATTGGTATCGAGGTTGCGAATAAGAACCGTGAAATGGTTCCAGTGCGTGCCGTGATCGGTTCTGAGAAATTCCAAAAGTCTACGTATGATTTGCCTATTACCTTAGGTAAAACGATTTCGAATGAGATTTTTGTTGCCGACTTGGCGAAAATGCCTCACTTATTGATGGCCGGTGCGACGGGTCAAGGGAAGTCGGTTGGGTTAAATATGTTATTGACTTCGTTGATTTACAAAAAGCACCCATCGACCTTGAAGTTTGTATTGGTAGATCCGAAAAAGGTTGAGCTTTCGTTGTTCAACAAGTTGGAACGTCATTTCTTAGCTTGCTTACCAGATTCAGCGGAGGCGATTATTACCGATACGAAGAAAGTCGTTGCGACCTTGAACTCGCTTTGTAAGGAGATGGATATGCGTTATGATAAGTTGAAGGAAGCGGGTTGTCGTAACATCAAAGAATACAATACGAAGTTTATCAATCGTCGATTAAATCCGAATGAGCATGATTTTATGCCTTACATTGTATTGGTGATTGACGAATTAGCCGATTTGATGTTGACAGCCGGTAAGGAAGTTGAACATCCAATTGCGCGTTTGGCTCAATTAGCACGTGCGATCGGTATTCACTTAGTTGTTGCTACGCAACGCCCTTCAGTGAACGTAATTACGGGTACCATTAAGGCTAACTTCCCAGCACGTTTATCTTTCAAGGTAATGTCGAAAATTGACTCTCGTACGATTTTGGATGCGGGTGGTGCAGACCAATTGGTCGGTATGGGAGATATGCTTTTGTCCATGGGTTCTGAGGTGATTCGATTACAATGTGCATTTGTGGATACGCCGGAGGTAGAAGAGATTTGTGATTTTATTGGGAACCAACAAGGTTATTCGTCAGCATACTTGTTGCCTGAGCCTGATGCGGATGAAATGGGTGGGCAAGATCGTGGCGATGTCGATTTAGGAGATCGGGATTCGTTTTTCGATGAAGCTGCACGTTTAGTTGTCATGCACCAGCAAGGGAGTACTTCTTTAATTCAGCGTAAGTTAAAATTAGGCTATAACCGTGCGGGCCGTTTAATTGATCAGTTGGAGGCTGCTGGAATTGTGGGTTCGTTTGGTGGATCAAAAGCACGTGAAGTATTAGTGAAGTCTGAAACGGAGTTAGAAGAAATTTTGAAAAATTTAAAGTAATGAAAAAGCTAATCGTATTTGTATTGTTGTCTTTACCTGTTTGGGGACAGGCGAATAAGGCCATCCGTTTCATTGATGGGATGCAAAAGAAATATAAAAGTATGGGTTCGTTTTCTGCGAATTTTAGCTATCAAACTGACGGAGGAAATCCGATGAATGGATCGATTACCGTCAAAGGGACCAAGTTTCGTTTAAAGACAGCGGGTCAAGAAATTTTCAATAATGGGAAAGAGGTAGCGACTTATATCAAAGAAATCAATGAAGTGAATAT
>JBEEOB010000045.1:0-2958 GCA_041191865.1 Bacteroidota bacterium | reverse complement strand
AAAATGCAAGCGTAGCTGGTAAGTTTGAAACCTACCAAGTAAGCGGCATCTCCACAGATATGTCATTTTTGGAAATGATTGACGTGTTAAACAACCGTTTGATCGAAGAAGGAGATGATCCCGTAGCATTTGACCACGATTGTCGTGAAGGTATCTGCGGTATGTGCTCGATGTACATCAACGGACGTCCACATGGACCTAACCGTGGGGTTACAACTTGCCAATTGCACATGCGTTCATTCCAAGATGGTGAAACTATCACAGTAGAACCTTGGAGAGCTAGTGCATTCCCAGTGATCAAAGACTTAGTAGTTAACCGTTCCGCATTTGACCGCATCATCGCGGCAGGTGGTTTCGTTTCGGTCAACACAGGTAACGCACAAGATGCAAACAACCTACCTATTCCAAAAGAAGATGCAGATGACGCGTTCGCAGCGGCAGCTTGTATCGGATGTGGAGCTTGTGTAGCTGCTTGTAAAAACGCATCAGCGATGCTATTTACCTCTGCTAAAATTTCGCAATTAGCCCTTTTACCGCAAGGAAAAGTGGAAGCTGCGAAACGTGCGGAAGCCATGGTAGCTCAAATGGATGAAGAAGGCTTCGGTGCTTGTTCAAACACTGGTGCTTGTGAGGCGGAATGTCCAAAAGGCATTTCATTAGAGAATATTGCACGCATGAATCGTGAATTCTTCTCTGCTACATTTTCTTCGAAGTAATTATCATTTGATAGCCCCTGAATGCAATTTCAGGGGCTTTTTACGCCCTTGTTTTTAGAACCCACCCATTCCAAGTCCAATCAAAAATCACCCGCCCTCGGCTGGATTGAAGTTGTTTGTGGCTCCATGTTTTCTGGTAAAACGGAAGAACTCATTCGCCGACTCAAGCGTGCGAAAATAGCTCAATTGCGCGTTGAGATTTTCAAACCGGCCTCGGATACGCGTTACCACGACGAAGACATCGTTTCGCATAATCAAAATTCCATTCGCTCAACTCCCGTGTTGAGTGCCAGTGAAATTCTCCTGCTCGCAGGTGATTGCGATGTAGTAGGATTAGATGAAGTCCAGTTTTTTGACGATTCGATTGTAGAGGTAGTCGATACTTTAGCGAATCAAGGAAAACGTGTCATCATTGCAGGTTTGGATATGGATTTCAAAGGAAATCCCTTTGGCCCAATGCCTAAGCTTATGGCCATCGCAGAATATGTAACGAAAGTACATGCCGTTTGTGTACAATGCGGTGCAGTCGCGCATTATTCTTACCGGATCGTAGATAAGGAAGAAACGGTCCTGTTAGGAGAAACAGAATCCTATCAAGCACGCTGCAGAGCTTGCTTTCATGCCGATATCTAATCATGCCAAAGGATCCACATTTCAAAAAGGTATTCCAACGAATCAAGGCGAAAAAGCCACGTGATTTGGACATGCAATTTGAAAAAGCGCACGAACAAGTTTTCGAAAATCTGGATTGTTTGACTTGCGGAAACTGTTGTAAAACAACAAGTCCCATGTGGAATGAAACGGACATCCAACGCGTAGCGCATTTATTAAAAATGAAGGTAGCGCAATTTTTGGACCAATACCTGATTCAAGATTCAGATGGCGATTGGGTTTATCCTGCCGCACCTTGCCCCTTCCTTACCTTGGAAGATAATACCTGCCAAATTTACGAACACCGCCCAAAGGCTTGTCGGGAATATCCACATACCGACCGTAAAAACATGTTGGGCATCATGAATCTCACGCAAAAGAATGCCATCATCTGCCCAGGCGTTGCTCAAATCATGGAAAAATTGGAAAGAATCTACAATTGAGCCACTTTTCATTTGAAATTCACGGCAAAATTCGACAAATTCGTAATTCAATCAATACATGTTTATGGCAGCAGCAGAATATTTAGGAATTGACGTAGGAGGTACCGGCGTTAAAATGGGCATCGTTCATTCCGATACCGGCCAAATCAATAACTTTCAAAGTTATGATACCGCTACATGGCGGGAATCTCATCATTTCTTAGATCGTTTAGCTGATGCGATTGCTTTGCAGTTATACCAACATAAAAATGTCAAAAAAATAGGCATCGGCCTTCCGGGTATTCTTACCAAGAACCGCCGTACCTTGATTGAAATCACAGCCATTCCCGAAATCGATGGGGCACCCATGATTGATATGCTGGAAAAACGCTTTCCGGAACATGAATTTTTCATGGAAAACGATGCGAACGCGGCTGCTTTGGGAGAATTCTATTTCTCGCCCGAAAAAAATACAATGCCTGAAGATTTTATTTTCATAACCCTAGGGACGGGCGTTGGCGGTGCTGCCATCATCGACCGTAAAATTTTCTTGGGAGGCGATGGAAACGCCATGGAGCCCGGACACGTTCCTTCGAAAAATGGAAAGGTATTAGAACGCAATGTAGGCAAGAAAGAATTGTTGCAATTAGCGACGGAAATGCGGGCCAATTATACAGGCCAAACCGTATTAGCCGACGACGGTACAATCTCGACAACAGCTTTGGTTGTTGCAGCAGAAGAAGGTGATGCCTTAGCATTGGCGATCTGGGATGAAGTAGGAAGCTTACTAGGCGACATGTTGGTATCTTTGATCCGTATTCTAGATATCAAAAACATTTTCATCGGTGGTGGATTATCGGCATCTTACGACTTCATTTTACCGAGCATGGAAAGACAATTAAACTACTGGTTGACCCCTGCTTACTTGGAAAAATTAAATATCAAGAAAGCTTTATTAGGCAATGATGCGGGTCTTTTAGGCGCGGCATCTCTCTGTTTTTAATTGAAAACAGTGTAGACCTCACAAGTTTTTTACGAAAAGAATTACTATTATTACAATAAATACTTTTAAAGTGCAAAATGGAATAAAATTTGTTTGATATTCTAACTTTTAATTCTAATCTTTGCATCGTTTTTGAACCCCAAAATATTTATAAAATGTCAGATAT
>JBEEOB010000044.1:0-4184 GCA_041191865.1 Bacteroidota bacterium | reverse complement strand
AAACAATCTGTATCAAAATGGAAAAAATTAAAGTGGCCAACCCGGTCGTTGAGCTTGATGGAGACGAAATGACTCGCATCATTTGGAAATTTATCAAAGACAAATTGATCTTACCTTACGTGGATGTAGATATCAAATACTACGATTTAGGTGTAGAGTATCGCGATGAAACAAATGACCAAGTAACGATTGAGGCAGCTGAGGCCATCAAGAAATACGGAGTTGGAATCAAATGCGCGACCATCACACCTGATGAGGCTCGTGTAAAAGAATTCGATTTGAAGCAAATGTGGAAATCACCAAATGGTACGATTCGTAACATTTTGGATGGAACGGTTTTCCGTGAGCCAATCGTTTGTTCAAATGTACCACGTTTGGTACCTAACTGGACAGCACCCATCATGATTGGTCGTCACGCATTTGGAGATCAATACAGAGCAACCGATTTCGTTACGAAAGGAAAAGGTAAGTTAACAGTAACATTCACACCAGAAGAAGGTGGTGAAGCCCAAACATTTGAAGTATACAACTTTAAAGGGGATGGCGTTGCGTTAACCATGTACAACACGGATGAATCCATCAAAGGATTTGCCCACTCATGCTTTAACATGGCATTGAGCAAAGGATGGCCTTTGTATTTATCGACAAAGAACACGATCTTGAAGAAATACGATGGTCGTTTCAAGGATATCTTCGAAGAAATCTATCAAGCAGATTACAAGGCGAAATTTGACGCTGCAGGCATCGTTTACGAGCACCGTTTGATCGATGACATGGTTGCATCTGCTTTGAAATGGAATGGAAATTTCGTTTGGGCTTGTAAAAACTATGATGGAGACGTTCAGTCGGATACCGTAGCTCAAGGTTTCGGATCATTAGGCTTAATGACATCTGTTTTGATTACACCCGACGGAAAGGTCATGGAAGCTGAAGCAGCACACGGAACGGTGACACGTCACTACCGTGATCACCAAGCTGGAAAACCTACATCTACGAATCCAATTGCATCTATATTCGCATGGACACGTGGATTAGAATTCCGTGGTAAATTAGACAACAATACGGCCTTGATTAACTTCTGCCAAACGTTGGAAAAAGTTTGTGTTGAGACAGTTGAGTCAGGCAAAATGACCAAAGACTTAGCTGTATGTATTCACGGAAACAAAGTGAATCACGGAGAGCACTACTTGTACACGGAGGAGTTCTTAGAAGCGTTGGATACCAACTTAAAAGTAGCGTTAGCGTAAACTTTTAGCGAATTATAAAAAAAGCCATCTGTCAATTGACGGATGGCTTTTTTTGTTGCTAGCGATAATCAACTACGATTGTTTTGGCCAATAATTCAGATCCATTAATTGGTTGAATTGTCAACTTATAAATAGCAGGGGAAAGACCACTGACATTGATGACAAATGCGATGGAATTATCGATGACCCCATTTAACATTTCTCGGCCATCCAGGCCATAGAGCACATATTTCGCACCGACCAAATCATATTTAGATTGAATGAACAGTTCTTTGGAAGCGGGATTCGGGTAAGCCACGACACCATTCCCTGCAGGCAATTCATAGTTTATTGAATTTGAAAAATCAGACGTACAAGTAGGTCCTTTCGGGTAAACATATGAAAACTTTGCTTGGTACAAACCAGACTGTTTAACGTGAAGATTTATCGCATCTGAAGCGACGGGTAACTTATTCCCGTTAAAGAACCAGGAATAACTAACTCCGGTCACACGAGGCCCTGTGGTCAAATAGAAAGGCGACATGGTGCTAATTTGAGGATTAGCAGGCAGCGGATAAACCTGGGTTGTAATTGACTTGGATTCAGCAGATAGACAACCTAATTCATCATAGGTTTTCACGTTAAATAAACCCGTCTTAGTAACAGTGATATCTTGTGTTGTGGCTCCTGTATTCCATACATACGAAACCTTTCCGCCAGAGGCCAACAATTTAACGGAAGCATTTGCACAAAACAAGGTATCTGAATTAGCTACAATCGAAGGTGCTTTGGGCAATTTCAATTTCTTAAATTCAATAATTGGGATACTAAATTCGCGGCCTAAGGTATCATAAAGCGTGGCCCCGTAAATTCCATAACCAACATTGTTATTATTTAAGGCATTGACACTAACTAAGCCGTCGAGATCTTTCCAATCTCCTCGAACGAAGTCTCCATTGATTTTTTTGATGACCAATGAGTTTTCGGGACCGCATGCTGTTTCTATCTTAGGCATATCGCGATAGCTCAAATGCTTCATCCCTTTTACGATCGCATCGTCTATACTTTTAACCCAAGCCGAACCTAAAACAGGGAAGCCGAGAGGCGAGAAATGGACACAATCATAATAAGGCAAAGAAGGATTACGAGGAACCTCGATATCATCGGTATTGGGGCCCTCGAAAACTTGGGAGATTGTTGGATCATGCGCTATTCGCTTTTGAGCCTCCCGAATCTCAGGACTTAAAATAACAGTCGCGCTATCGCAGCCCCCACCTCGGGTTGCTTGCGCCACTATCCAAGGAATTTCTTGATTTGCGTCTTTTCTTGAGAAATTAATTAACTCTCCCAAATAGTCGTAATATTCACCTGGGGTCATATTAAACCTCGCATCTGTTTCCCCTTGGTGCCAGAGAACTGCACGAAAACCCATTTTTTGGCCATAAATTTCCAATGAGCGTTTAAAACTGCTATAAGGAAAATTGAGCTCGTAATTTGTAACGAGGTTCCAAGGGTTTGGCGAAGGGACACCACGTGCACTTTCAACCCAGTTTCGGATGGACGAACCACCCCAACCCGTATTGATAAAACAAACGGGTACATTGTATTTTTTAACTAAGGTATCCCCTACTGCAGGCCAATAATGCAATGAAAGTCCATTCGGACCAATCGTTGAAAATGAATTCATCTGACTGAAAACACCCAAGGGGTAATTCAATGCATAATTCCCAATGTAGTAATGGGTTTGGCTATTATTATATTCGGGAAAATGGGCGTAAAAATTGGAACAATTTACGCGATCGTCTTCTGCCCCTATTTCAACAGGCATTCGAAAAGTCCCTTGTGCATTCGATTGGCCGGCAATCAAGAAATTCTCGCCTACTCCTACGCGGTTTAACTCGGTGGAATCAATCAACTTGTCGCCTTGAAACGATCGAACCTTCATTCGATACCACCCCCCCGTTACGACAATTTTACCTTGGTAAATACCGGCATTTGGATTTGAATCAAGCAGCACCCAGTCAATCAATTTCCCCTGTCCTTCTTTGACAGGAACAAATGACACCTGAACTTTATCTGCGGTTTCAGCACAATTCCCTAGTACGGAGACGGTTGCCTCATTCTTGTCGTTGCGCTGAAAAATTTGACGATTACGCGGAAACGCTACGAACATTTGAGCATTTGCCAAATGTGTAAGTAATATCCCTATACATAAAATCAGTACGCGCATACTTGGTTTAAATGATGACAAATTTACGAAAAAAGTCGTATCGGAAAACCAATACGACTTCAATACTTATTGAACGTTAATCAAATTACTCTCCTACTACAGAAAATGCAATTTTGTGTTTCACGTCCTTGTGTAAATCCAAGGTAGCTGTGTAATCGCCAGTCATTTTAACCTCTGAATCAAAAGAAATTTTCTTACGATCTACATCGAATCCTTTTTCTTTCAACATCTCAGAGATTTGTAAACTCGTTACACGTCCAAAGATTTTACCGCTATCACCTGCTTTAGCAGCGATAGTCAATGTCATTTCGCCAATTGATGTAGCTAAATCAAACGCATCTTGACGGATTTTCTCCACTTTGTGCGCCGCTTGCTTAATGTTCTCAGCTACTACTTTACGATTGGATGGAGTCGCCATCACAGCAAATCCTTGTGGAATTAAGTAATTACGACCGTAACCAGCTTTCACCGCTACTACATCGTTCTTATATCCTAACCCAGCAATATCCGTTTTTAATATAATTTCCATCTTATTTTACAATCAAATGTTTATCAGGTTACCCCAGTTTATTTCAAACCATCTGCCACATATGGCATCAAGGCTAAATGACGTGAACGCTTAATTGCTTGCGCCACACGACGTTGGAATTTCAAAGAAGTTCCCGTAATACGACGAGGTAAAATTTTACCTTGCTCGTTTACCAACTTCAATAAATAATCTGGGTTTT
>JBEEOB010000043.1:0-17190 GCA_041191865.1 Bacteroidota bacterium | reverse complement strand
TTCATTCAATTGCGCGATCAAACAAGACCCAATAAAACCCGCTGCACCCGTTACAATAATCATAATAAAGCTATTTAAGCAACAAATTTACGCATATTCTGAATAGCTTTTGTACCTTTGTCAAATAATTGGATTGTCTGCTACTGTTTTCCCAGACGTCCTTCACACAAACTGAAAACAATGGTCTACGTAATCCGGAAGGAACATTTCAATGCCGCACACCGGCTCTTCAATCCAGCATGGTCAGAAGAAAAGAATCAAGAGGTATTTGGCTTATGTGCTAATAACAATTGGCATGGGCATAATTTTGAATTAATAGTCACCGTAAAAGGTATTCCAGATCCTGATACTGGATTCGTTTTTGATTTAAAAACATTAGGAGATTTGATCAAAAGAGAAATCATTGATAAAGTAGATCACAAAAACCTCAATTTAGATGTAGATTTCATGGCTGGAAAATTGGCTAGTTGTGAAGTGCTTATTATGGAATTCTGGAAGATTTTAGCACCTCAAATTGCAGCGAATTCGAATACAGCTACACTACACAAATTGCATTTAATAGAAACAAACAAAAATTCTGTCGAATATTTCGGAGAGCAATAGATGAAATACTTTATTCTAGTAGGGGAAAAATCAGGTGATTTACACGGATCTAATCTAATCCGTGAAATCGTAAAACTTGACCCCAATGCAGAAATAAAGGCATGGGGGGGTGATGACATGCAAGCAGCAGGCGCAGAAATCCTCATTCATCACAAAGAATTGGCCATCATGGGTCTGCTAGGGGTTCTTCAAAATATTCAACGCCTCAAAGGTTTATTTACGAAATTTGGCAATCAAATCGCGGCATTTAATCCCGACACAATCATATTTATCGATTACGGCGGGTTTAATTTGAAGGCAGCAAGAATTGCCAAAAATAAAGGTTTTCATACCCAATTTTACATTGCTCCTAAAGTTTGGGCTTGGAATAAAGGTCGCATCGAAGACATCAAAAAATGGGTGGATGAACTCTATGTAATATTTCCCTTTGAATTGAATTTATTTAAAGAAAAGGGAATTAGTACCCATTATGTAGGTAATCCCCTGCAAGATGCAGTTACGGATTATATTCCTGATGCTCATTTTATCACAAATGCAGGAATTGAACAACCTTATGTTGCCTTGCTCGCGGGTAGTAGAAAACAAGAGATTAAAAGTGCACTTCCTGTTTTCGCACAATTAGCAAGTGAAAACCCCGAGCTAAATTTCATCGTGGCTGGAATATCTGAATGGGAAGAATTATATGCCAACTACCCTATCCGCGTCTTATATGATCAAACCTATGATATTTTAAGTCATGCGCAGGCAGCAGTTGTTACTTCGGGCACAGCAACTTTGGAAACGGCTTTATTTAAAATACCTCAAATTGTCGTATACAAAACAGATTGGTTGTTTTATTCATTGGCAAAATTGCTCGTGAAAATCAAATTTATCTCGCTTGTAAATATTATTTTAGATAAACTGGCAGTACCAGAATTGATACAAGTACAATTTACAAGTCAACATATTCAATTAAAATTGAATAAACTGATACAAGAAACCAGTATTGAAAGACAAGAGCAATTAGCTAATTATGAAAAATTAGCTGAACTCATCGGTCCTGCAGGGGCGTCTAAAAAAACGGCTAATTTAATATTTCAGGCAGCTCAATCAGCCAAATAATTCTTTATCCAAGTTTTCTGCACTCCAGGTATCGTAGCATAATAGGCCGCGATTTCCTTTTTATCGACTTCAAAATCACCTGTTGGATAAAAGGGGTCCCGGATTTTTATTTCCTTATTCACATAATCAAAGCCAATCATCATGATAGGAACATGGGCTTGAACTGCAATGTGATAAAATCCCGTTTTTAATTTATCTACATCTTTCCGAGTACCTTCAGGCGCTAATACGGCATGGAAAGTAGACTTGCTATTATATATGTCAACAATCGAACTAACCAAATTGGTATTCTTCGATCGATCTACCGGATAGCCCCCTAACCACGAAAATATGCCACCAAAAGGGCCTTCAAAAAGCTCTTTTTTACCCCAGTATAAAATAGGTAATTTCAGTAATGAACGTGCCCCTAAACCTATCGGAAAATCCTTCCATGTTGCATGAGGGCAAACAATTACAACCGTTTTATATAAGTCTCTCGGGATATTTCCTACGAGCTTCCAACCGGCAGCTTTGAACAAAAAATCAAATATTGGGCTTGATACTAACATAAGGAGTTGATATGTTGTTGAATTTGGTGTAAAGATTTCTTTGGATCAATTAATATGGCTTCCCATCCAAAATTACGCGCGGACTCTATATTGTGTACATTATCATCAAAAAAAACGATGTGGTAATCCGATAAATGGTTTTCTTGAACAAGTTGGCGATAAATGGAATCATCTGGTTTCACAACGCCCATCTCAAACGAAAGATGTACACGCGTAAATGCATCAAAGATATTATAATTCGGAAAGTTTGTTTGAAGAAATAAATTTGAATGAAGTCGACTTGTGTTGCTTAACAAGTAAATTGGCCACTTCTCCTTTAACGCTTTGATGTACAGACATAAGGTCTCATCGAACTGCAGTAATAAAGCATTAAATGCTGTTTGAAATTGTTCTGACGTACAATCCAATTCGAGCCGCTCGACTATAAATAATTCAAAGGCTTCATCATTTTGAAGTCCTGCCTCATAAGCAGACCACAAAGCTTCCGCTTGCGTAATCTGCCTAATTTCTGGAGCCGAATATTTTTTTGAAAGTAAGGCAAAAGCCTCGTACGTTTTATCTAAGTCAATGGGTAACAATACATTACCTAAATCAAAGACGAGCGCAAGAGGCTTCTTCATAGCTTATTCAACAACAACACCCATTTTACCGAATTTCTCGATGCGGGCCATGATGCGTTCTTGAGGATCTATTTTTGACAATTTGGCAAGCTCTTCTTTTATAACAGCTTTGACTTTAGCAGCTGCTGCATCAGGGTCTAAATGAGCACCACCCAAAGGTTCAGGAATGATTCCATCGATAAGTCCATTGGATAACATATCTTCTGCGGTCAACTTTAATGCCTCAGCAGCTTGCTCTTTGTAATTCCAGCTTCTCCATAAAATTGAAGAACATGATTCAGGTGAAATCACGGAATACCATGTGTTTTCCATCATAAGTACCTTATCTCCTACCGCGATGCCTAGAGCACCACCAGAAGCACCTTCACCGATAATAATGCAAATCACGGGAACTTTCAACATAAACATGTCGCGAATATTACGCGCAATAGCTTCCCCTTGTCCTCTTTCTTCAGCCTCTAATCCTGGAAAAGCACCTGGAGTATCAATCAAACACACGATAGGCTTATTGAATTTTTCAGCCATTTTCATGAGACGCAAGGCCTTACGATAACCTTCTGGATTTGGCATACCAAAATTGCGCATTTGACGCTGTTTGGTATTCCGACCTTTTTGTTGACCTATAAACATCACAGAATACTCATCATCAATATTGGCAAATCCACCAACCATTGCTTTATCATCCGCAACGGAACGATCTCCGTGGATTTCAATAAATTCGGTACACATCTTTTCGATGTAGTCAAACGTATAAGGACGATCGGGATGACGAGATAATTGAACACGTTGCCAGCGGGTCAAATTAGCAAAAGTTTCCTGTTTCAATTCTAATATTTTATCAGTTAGGGATGCAACAGCACCTGAAACGTCTACATTATTTTCTAATGCCAATTTGCGCATCTCAATCAATTTGTCCTCTAACTCTGCGATAGGCTTTTCAAATTCTAATAATGTTCTCATGCTGATTATAAAATTACAAATGCAAAATTAAAGATTAAAGTGTGAAAGTTTCAGCCTTCTCCGGTAAAATAACATCTGAAAATCCCAATCGTCTAATTTCCTCTCTAAATTCTAACATACTTTCTTCTTCGCCATGTGATAAAAACACGGTTTTGAGCTTTGCTGGACTTTGATTTGCCACAAATTTCAACAATCCTTTTTGGTCGGCATGCCCAGAAAACACATCAATTTTACGAATTTGCGCATTAACTCGGTACTCACGATCTTTCACACGAATCATATCAGTCCCCTCCATGAGTTGGCGACCTAACGTACCGTCAGCAGCATATCCGATGAGAAGTATAGTCGCATAACTATTTGAAATATTATCAGCGATATGTTGTTCCACACGACCACCTGAAATCATCCCCGAAGATGAAATAATAATACATGGTTCGTGGTAATTTCGAATGGCACGTGATTCTTTCTCCGTTTGTAAGAAAATTAAATTTTCTACGTCAAATAAATCATCATACTCTTTTTGGAATGCTCGAGCTTCTGGATTTAAATAGGCTAAATTCTTGGCATAAATGCGTGTAGAACTTTTCCCCATAGGACTATCCGTAAAAACACGAATGGCAGGAAAACCTCTTTCTTCGATAAGGCGGTTCATTGTATATAATACCGCTTGTGTTCGTCCAACAGAAAACGCAGGAATAATTAAACGCCCTGGCTTATCTATACAGGTTTCTTTAATGATTTTGGCTAATGCGTCTATAGGCTCCACCTTATCTTCATGCACACGATTTCCATAAGTACTTTCGCAGACCAAATAATCACATGCAGGCATCGGAAAAGGATCAATATGAAGTGGATAGTCGAAGCGACCTATATCCCCACTGAATCCTAATGTTTTATCTTCTTCCCCTTCAGTGATTGAAAAATAAAGATGTGCTGCACCTAATAAATGTCCAGCGGGAATGAATGTTAATTCAAGGCCTGGTTTGATTACAAATTTCTTATTGAACTGCAGGGTTACAAAATTGCTTAATGAATCTTCAACATCCTTCTGCAAATACAAATCTCCGCGACGCAATAAGCGGTCCATTTGTTTATGCTTCTTTTTACTTTCTCCTTGGGCAGCACGTAATTTACGCAGATGTAAACTAGCTGAATCCATTAATAAAAGCGCTGCTAATTCAGCCGTAGGAGGCGTACACAATACTTGTCCCTCATAACCTTCCCGATATAACATTGGAATATTACCCGAGTGATCAATGTGGGCATGTGTTAACACGACCAAGTTTATCAAGGAAGGATCAAACGGGAAAAAAGGTGCAGGTTCGTAAGGAACTTCAAAATCAATGGATCGCTCCATATCAGTCCCACAATCAATGAGTATTTTATAGCCATCTTCGAGCTCCAACAAATACATAGATCCTGTAACTTGTTTGGCCGCTCCGAGAAATTGTAACTTCATAATTTTAAAAGAAAATAGGGCCACGAATGGCCCCAATGCATGACAAAAATACAAGTATTTTCTTGAATTACGAATTATTTAACCTCCCGCGCAAATTTGGCTTGTGCGGCATCCAACTCAGCTTTTGTTAAATCCCGATCGGCAATTATCGTCCGATAACGGAAGGTAATCGTCTCTCCTTTTGTCAAAGTATAATTTAACGAAGCTTTCCCATTACTGAATACGCTCAATCCCAATGGGTTAACCGCAAATAAGCCATAGCCACGCGCATGCCAATAACTTGGATAAGTAACATTTGAGGGGTGATCTAGTATCGCAACATTAATCGAGTGATTGTCCATACTTCCCGTTAAATTCATCCATTTAGCCCGAGTGCTCCATACGGCTTCCCCTTCTATGCCCTCACTGCTTTTGTAATTACCTGTAACACCTGTATTATCCATCACGGGCACTTTGGTTTCTACACCATGTGCGTCTGTAAACACGTCAGGCTTGTTTGATGGGATTTCTAGTTGGCGTGCCAAACGAATTGCAAACATCCCATCTTTCACATCTTTAAAGGTAACTACATCACTAACCGCTTTCAAGCTTGTAATTCGATCAATGATACGTAAATCTTTTGTACCCGAAAACACATAAGTTGTTGCTTCATCTAAAACCCGCTTTCCTTTACCGTCCTCATCAATCCACGCTGCTGTTACAGATAAGGTACCTTTTTCCCCTCCTATTACCTTATTAACACTTTCATGGCGAATTGTACCCATTTTGTGCGATTTTAGCGATTCAACAATACTGTTCGAATTATTCCAATAATCATACCCATTAACATCCTCATAATTCAACCACATCCCAACATGATGTGGATGATCTACACGCTCACCTGCACGGGGCGCCATAGGAAAGCCGCGGGTAATGGTTGTACCTTGAGCAGATAAAATGGGGAATAAAACAGCCTTTTTTAACTGAGTTTCACCCGGAAAAAAATAGGATGTGAAATACTTCCCTCCTACCCATACATCAACCTTGTCGGATTTCTTTACAAAAGAAACCTGATCCTGCGAATGGACATAAAAAGATAAAATCAAACAAAGCGAAAATAGTAAGCGTGCCATACAAATAGGTTTAAAGTAAAATTCCGGAGAAATATTCTCCGGAATTAATACAAAATAAGGAAATCAACTTAATTCTAGTATCCTGAATTTTGAGGGAAACCTCCATTTTCGGATAAATCGACTTGTTTTTGAGGAATTGGACGCACATAGTGTCTATCAGCCACGTTCGCAGCAGCATCTGAGTTATATAACTTCACACGCTCTACTAAATTACCCCAACGCTTTAAGTCCATCCAACGGGTTTGCTCGCCTGCTAATTCACGCGCGCGTTCTTCCATGATTAAGTTCATGTCTACAGAAGTAACTTTCATGTTTTCTGACTTTCCAGCAGCAGCAGCACGAACACGAACCGCATTAATTGCAGCAACTGATTCCGCTTGCTTACCTAATTTAAATTGAGCTTCTGCCAACATTAAATAAGTATCTGCTAAACGGTGAACGAAATAATCACGTGAACCATTTTCGTAAGTCATATCTGGACGAAGTGGATCAAAGAATTTCTTCAATGTTGGGAACAATGCAAAGTTATACAAACTTGGAACCAACACTTGATACTTCTTAGCCTTACGTTCTTCCAAAGACATCTCGTAACCTGGGATATAAATCGTAGTATCCCCTGCCTTGTAAGTAACTGTAGCTTTTGAACCGTCGAAAGTCGTGTTATAAGTTCCTGGCTTGTTCGACAGCCAAGTATCCTTAAACGTCTTCTTATAACGAGTATCATTCACCCGATCAGCAAAAACAGTATTCAATAAATAGGGAGTTGGCTTTAACCGCTTGAACGGTCGACCATTCACTACATCACGTTGCATACCAGGTTGAACGTCATATTGCATACCGAAGTATAAGTGTAATTTATTTCCTTGGTTATCCACAAAACCATTCGTCAATGGATCATTTGTATACTGTACCGAGAAAATAACCTCATCATTAATTTGATTTGCTTGATCAAAAACGTTATCAAAATCTGGCAACAATTTAAAACCGTAGTTATTAATTACATTATTACATAAAGTTGCAGCGTTTGCATAATCAGAAGCTTCAGCAAATTTTGAGGAAGCACGCGTCAAATAAACTTTAGCTAATAAGTTTTCTGCTGCAGCTTTTGTCGCACGACCATAGTCAGAAGATGCCTTCTTATTTTCTAAAGCAGGAATAGCTGCTAATAAATCGGCTTCAATTTGCTTATAAACCGCTTGCTCAGTCGCACGTGTAGCTGTTTTCGTTGGACCCGTTGTTTCTTTCAAACGTAAATCCAAAGGACCAAACTGTTGAACCAAAATAAAGTAATAATGCGCACGCAAATACTTCATTTCAGCTACACGCTGTGCTTTAACGGCTTCCGTCATTCCGGTCACAGAAGGAGCACGATCAATAACCGCATTAATTGTATTGATACCTTTGTAGGTCTCATCCCATAATTCAGCTAAAATAACAACGGAAGATGTCAACTGAGAATCATAAAAGTGAAAACCTTTATATGATCCGTCTGCACCAGCAGAGTAAATGTCTGTCCCATATTCCGACATGGTTAACCCACGTTCAGTAGCATAAAATGAACGCAACGGTGTGTAAGCTGCATTCGTAGCTGCAATAAAACCTGGCGTAGTAGCGATGTAGTCATTACTAATGGAAGAAATAACATTCTCCTTTAATAAATCACTACAAGAGGCTGTACCTAGCATAATCGCTGAGGCTAAACCTAACGTTTTAAGTGAATTTTTGATATATAAACTTTTCATTATTCCGGAGATTAAAATTTAATATTTAAACCAAATGTAGAAACTTGCGTTGCTGGAGTAACGTTATTATCTACGTTACCATTTGACGTTTCTGGGTCAACCCCATTTTCTTTGCTACGATATTTCGAGAAGATAAATGGTTGCTGAATGCTCGCATAAACACGTAGAGAGGATAATCCTAACTTCTGAGCAGTCTTCGCTGGGAAAGTATATCCTACGTTAATGTTACGAACTTTAATGAAAGATCCATCAAAATACATAATAGCTGTATTATATGCTGGAAACTCTTGGTTAAAGTTAGGACGTGGATAATAAGCATTTGGGTTATTTGGAGTCCAGTAATCTACTTTAATCTGGTTATAACGACCCTGCAAGTAGTTTGAGTTTTGATGGAACTTCGAAACAATCTTTTGTCCTTGACGCGTGAAGATAAAGAATGACAAATCAAATCCTTTATAAGAAAAACGGTTGGTGATACCGCCTGTCCATGATGGAACATCTGAACCTAACAACACACGGTCATCCGCTGTAATTTTACCATCTCCGTTTGAGTCAGCAACTTTAATTTGGCCAACAGAGAAACCTTTCGCTTTCGCATCTGCGGCTTCAGCCACTTGCCAAATACCTTCATACTTATAATCATAGTAAGAATTCAAAGGCTTGCCAATGAACCAACGGTTACCTACGTCATCCTTAGCTCCATTATACAAGGAAACAATTTCCTCTGTATTCTTGTAGAAAGTAAAGTCGGTAGACCATTTGAAGCCATTTTCAGCATCCACATTCACTGTAGATAAGGATAATTCAATACCTGTATTCTTAGTCTCTCCTACGTTACGAGTAACGGCAGCAAAACCAGTTGAAGTTGGTAATTGATCTGACAACAACAAATCCGTAGTATTCGTTTGGTAGTATTCAACAGATCCAGAAACCTTTCCTCTCCATAAGCTAAAGTCAGCTCCAATGTTCTTTGAAGTAGAAGTTTCCCACTTCAAATCGGCATTACCAATGGTATTAGGACGATATCCATACGCTGCATTGTTGTTCCAAGCATACGAAGTTCTTCCTTCCAAACCTTGAGTTTGGTATGGTGAAAGACCTTGGTTACCTACTTGCGCCATCGATGCACGTAACTTTAACTCATCAATGAAGGTTAAACGCTTCATGAAGTTCTCTTGGTGAAGGTTCCAACCCAAGGCAACACCAGGGAAGTTACCCCACTTCGTGTTTTCACCGAAACGAGATGAACCATCACGACGAGCAGTAACTGTTAACAAGTACTTGCCTTTGTAGTCATAATTGATACGAGCCATGTAGGAAGCAATTGTCCATTGAATAAGGTTTGATCCAATTCCTTGAATAGAAGATGCATTTCCTAAATTGAAAAATGACTGCGTTTCCACCGGTACACCCAACACACTTTGAGTGAATTGTTCATAATTATCACGTTGCATAGACTGCAAAGCTGTCACACCAATGTTATGATCTTTGATTTGCTTGTTATACGTTAAAATATTCTCAAGCGTATAATTAAATCCAAATCGATTATCCGTCGTAGCTGTCGGATTACCTCCTTTAATAGCATTTGTTAAAGCACCATTAAATTGACCATTACGAGAAATCGTAAAATCAGGACCAAAATTCACACGGTATTTCAAGCCCTTTGCAAGTTGTAATTCTGCATAAACACTATTGAAAATACGGTATTTACGTGTCTCATCAATTTTCGCACCTTTAACAATTTCATTTAATGGGTTTGTTAATAAGGCATCGTCTGTTTGTTGGAAAATCAAATTACCAGAATCATCAAATGCACGAGCTAATGGGTTCTGAGATAATAAGAAACCATAAGGGTTTAAGTTAGCACCATTCGTTAAACCGTACATACCGTAAGATGAGATACCTACTTTTAACGCTTTATTTACTTGGTGATCAACATTCACACGTAAAGAATAACGCGTAAAATCTAATCCTTCAATAATACCTTTATCTTGGAAATAACCCGCATTGATTGAGAATTGCGTCTTTTCATTTCCACCTTGAACACCAATCGCGTGGTTTTGTTGGAAACCTTTTCTAACCATTAAATCTTGGTAATCAGTCGTACGACCTTTCGCAATACCATCTAATTCAATAGCAGTAAATAATTTTGAATCTGCATATGCGTCCATCACACCTGTAGGGACCAAATTACCATTTGCATCCTTATAAGTACCAATTGTACGACGCGATTCACGCTTCATTTCTGCATACTCAGCACCTGTGAACAAATTGATTTTATCCAAAGTTTGTGTTGAACCCACATAAGTATCATAAGAAATTACCGTTTTACCATCTTTAGAACCACGCTTCGTAGTAATCAATACAACACCGTTCGCACCACGAGCACCATAAATAGCTGTAGCCGTTGCATCTTTCAAAATTTCCATCGAAGCAACATCATTCGGGTTCATATCTTCGTAACCGCTCGATAAAGGAATACCATCTACGACATATAAGGGATCGTTACCTGCATTAAATGAACGACGACCACGAATCAATACCTTCGGTACCGTACCTGGTTTAGATCCCGATTGAGCAACGTCAACACCCGCAACACGTCCTTGCATCGCTTGCCCCAAGTTGGTAATCGGCATCTCCGTAATTTGCTTAGATGTAACGGAAGAAATTGCCCCTGTTAATTGGCTTTTCTTTTGCGTACCGTAACCAACAACCACAACTTCTGTCAAAGCTTTCGTATCTGTTGCTAATGCAACGTTGATTTGGGACTTGTTACCAACAGTAACATCTTGGGAATTAAAACCAACAGATGAAAATGTTAAAACAGATGAACCCGAAACTGTAATTTTGTAGTTTCCATCCGCATCAGAAGATATCCCTTTGGAAGTACCTTTAATTGAAATACTAGCCCCCGGGATACCTGATCCATCATCAGAGGCAGTCACTCGACCAGTAACCGTTCGGTCCTGAGCAAGCATTTGAATTCCCATTAGCACGAAAAACATACTAAAGAGAACCTTGGAAAGTAATTGTTTTCTCATAGGTTAGAAAAATTTTAGTTTAAGGTTTGCAAAGTAAAATTGATCTTAGCCCACAACGCTTCGCAATCATTGTGACTAAGCTGGTCTTTAAATTTTATATCATCTCGCCGATGCAACCAGTCCTTCTGCGAAAATCTCTTCAAAATCAAGTTCAGTAAACGTTTACGATAGACGATCCGATTTATAAACTTGTTATTTTCATCTTTTGGCATTCCTGCTTGAGTTCTTTAACCCTATAAAGCAGCACACAACAATGATATACTCAAATAATAATGATAATTATCCAATTTTTAAGCGAATGCGCGCTCCCTCATTAGACCTTCTTTCATCACACGCAAAGCACCAAAGATTAAATTATACACCGATTGTGGGTTAATTTTCATTGAATCTGATATTTGATCAGTATCCATATTCTGAAAATAACGCAGCGAGATGGCTTCTCTTTGACGCTTACTCAACAAATGCAGGCAACGAGCTAATTGTTTATTTGTACGTATATCTTCTTCATACTTAATCAATATGGCTTCTTGAGATGGATCGGCTTCCATATAGTCCATCATGTAATTATTGTGGTGTACATGATATTTTAATTGCGTTTCCATATGACGAATAAGCTTCCGCTTAATGGATGCCATCAAATAATATTTTACACTTGTCGTGGGTCCAATTGTTGCATGGTTACGCCACAACTCAACGAACAAATCATGTAAACAATCTTTTATCAACTCTTTGTCGGCTGTAACGCCCATAGAATAAGAATACAAAGGCTGAACAAAATGCTGATACAATTCGGAGAAGGCGCGCTGATCACCAGCACGAAATTTATCCCAAATTGCCACCTCGTCAATAATCACTTTTTTACTCATCATCATGGATTTGTACTTTTCTTTTAACAGGAGATGCGCATAGAAATTTAAACACACTCACATGCTCTAATATAAACAAGCGTAATATTAAAATTCAATGATTTTATTTAATTTTTTTCCGTAAACGATTACGGAAACGATTACATTTTATTTTTTTAAAAAATGTCACCCTAAATCCGAGCAAAATTTGTGCAACTTTGAAAAATTTAAAATATTCAAGCAATAGTATTATTAGCATAATCCCAATATGAGTAAGAAATTAAATACGACGGATGCCACACTTTTGGTTATGGGTTCCATGATCGGTTCAGGTATATTTCTAGTAAGTTCCGAAGTAGGGCGTTCTCTCACTTCACCCATTTGGTGGATTGGCACCTGGATTCTAACAAGTTTTTTAACCATTACAGGAGCCTATGCTTATGGAAAACTGTCGAGTAAGTTCCCTGCGACCGGTGGACAATACATTTATTTAAAAGAGGCCTATAATCCGCTAACAGGATTTCTGTTTGGCTGGACCACATTCTTAGTTATTCAAACGGGTACTATTGCTGCTGTTGCTGTCGCATTCGCCAAATACACAGGATTTATTTGGCCAAACTACATCAATGATGTTCCTATGCTTGGTTCATACATAACTTCTCAACAAATTTTAGCAGCACTTTTGATTGTCATCTTAACTGGCGCTAACCTAAAAGGAATTTCTTTTGCTGCAATCATTCAAAATGTATTTACCATAACGAAAATTGGAGCAATCGTTCTCATTATACTGATCGGATTGTTCGTTGGCATACAAAATGAATGGATTCATTTTACTAATTTCTTTGTGGAAGGCAGTACATTAAATCCACTTACGAATAAAGTAGAATATGTAACAACCACTACCCTATTGAGTATTTTTGGTGCGGCCATGATTGGACCATTATTTTCATCTTCTGCATGGAACAATGTAACCTTTGCAAGTCAGGATTTTGAACACCCACAAAAAACAATTGCCAAAGGTTTGGTTTACGGATCTACTTTAGTATGTGCCTTATATCTGTTGACAAATTTCGCTTACTTAGCCATATTGCCTTTGCAAGGTGACCCAAATGGCCCAACAAGCTATTTAAGGGGAATTATGTTTGCCAGCCAAGATCGTTTAGGATCAGCAGCGCTTCAAACGGTTCTTGGAAACATAGGAGCTCTCGTTATGGCTATTTTGATTATGATATCCACATTTGGATGTAATAATGGAATTATCTTAGCGGGAGGACGTCTATTCGAAGCAATGGCCCATGACAAATTATTTTTCAAGAAAGCAGCAGAAGTAAATAAAAACAATGCACCTGCCTATTCCCTGATTATTCAAGGTATTTGGGCCATTTTACTCTGCTTCTCAGGTTCCTACAATAGCTTGCTGGATTTCACCGTATTTGCCATTTTGCTATTTTATTTCTTGACGGTATTAGCTGTATTTAATCAACGAATTATGCAGGAAAAATTAGCTCTAAAAGACCAAATCTTATTTGCCTCTTATTTAATCTTACTCTTATTGATTTCAATTAATCTTTTATATACGAAAACTGTACCTTCATCGATTGGATTAGGTATCGTATTAGCAGGTATTCCTTTTTATTACTTGATGAAAAAAAGAGAAACCAACTAAAGCGTTTTAAACCAAGAAGCTAGGCGATCAAACCAATATTCTTCAGTCGTCTTATTGGTTAAACCAAAACCATGGCCGCCTTTAGCCATAACATGCAAATCTACTAACACTTTATTGCTAGCTAAAACGGCAGCATAGTTCAATGAATTTGCAACAGGAACGGCCCCATCATCTGATGCATGGACAAGGAATGCCCTCGGGGTATTCGAATTTACTTGTTCTTCATTCGAAAAAAGATGTAGAAGTTCTTCCGTCTTATTCTGGCCTAATAAACTAGCCACAGAGCCTTGGTGACTGTATGACCGGAAAGTAACCACAGGGTAAATAAGTATTTGGAAATCTGGCCGTAAATTTTGGCCATCATTGATTTTCGTATAATCGACTGTATAGTGCGTTGCGGCGCTTGCAGCTAAATGCCCCCCCGCTGAAAAACCCATCACACCGATCTTCGTTGAATCTACATTCCATGCATTAGCTTGTTGGCGCGCTACCCGAATTGCCTGTTGGGCGTCTTGCAAAGGCGCAAAATGTTTCTCCAATTGACGTATGCTATCAGGCAAACGATAATGTACGACCATGGCATGAACGCCGATTTCATTCAATTTCCGAGCGATATCACTTCCTTCATGGGAGGCCGCTAAAATCCGATACCCACCACCCGGAAAAATGATCACCATCGGTTTCTTCCCTTTTTCATTACCGGAAGATAAATAAAGCGTATAAACGGGATTGGTGACATTCGAAATACGTAAAATCCCTCCAGTGGTGGCTGAACTTTCCAAATTAGTTCCTTCAATATAATTGGGAATTTCACCCGGGTACAAATTTTGAGGAACTTGCGCATGCGCAGAAAGCAATGTCATCATAAGGCCAATAGTCAAAATATACTTCATCATGCAATCGTTTTTTGTTTTTCAGTCGTAATTAATACAACGGCAAATAAAATCAGGAAGCTTGCCAAAAGCAATCCAATACTTAAAGGCTCATCTAAAATAATATTACCTAAAATTAAAGCGATTACCGGATTAACATAGGTATAAGTTGCCACCAAGGTAGCATCACAAGCCTTCGACAAATAGCCAAACAGCGAAAATCCTAGCATACTGCCAATTAAGGCTAGGTATAAAAATACCGACCAAGCTTTGAATGGAATAGCGGTGATCTGAATCAAATTAAAATCCCCATGATAGAAACTGATAATTGAAACGACAAAGGCTCCAAAAAGCATTTGAATTGCACATACTTGTGTAAAATGATAGGTATTTGCTGCAGTAACTTGAATCCGAAAAACGCCTATATTCCAAGCAATGACAGCGATCGCCAAATACAGAATACCCATTAAATAATCTTGTTCTTGACCTGAAATTGCCAGTGATTTTTGTGAGGCTAAAGCTATGATACCGAAAAGACCAATTCCTGTTGCCAAGGCTTTGCGAATGCTAGGTTTACGACCATCTAGCCAAAAGAATAAAACCAATAAAGATGGTCCTAAAGCCATAAAGACAGAGGAAAAACCCGAAGGTACAATTCGACCAGCTAGTGACATAAATCCATTACCCAACGCGATCAACAGAATACCTGCTTGTAAATGGACTCGGATATGTTTGGCAGACATCCGTTTCCAATGTTTACCGGCAATTGACCAAATCAGTAAAAGAAATCCCGCTGTGTAATTTCGAGAAAATGTAATAACCAAAGGAGGCAAATAGTCCAATAAAATTCGCACACTGAGGAAAGTAGATCCCCAAATCAGATACAATAACCCTAAGGATATCATAACGCGCGGTGTTATGGACGCCTGTTTAATCATGCAATAAATCGGGTCTCCGTTCTATCGTACGCTTGACAGCTTGTTCATGCCGCCATGCCTCGATTAATTTATCATTACCCGAACGTAGAATCGCTGGAACATCCATTCCATCAAATGACGCAGGCCTTGTATATACGGGAGGTGCCAATAAGCCATCTTGAAAAGAATCTGTTAATGCCGAACTCTCATCTCCTATTGCTCCAGGAATCAAACGAATAATCGCATCAGCAGTGACAGCAGCAGCTAATTCCCCTCCTGATAAAACATAATCACCAATCGAGATCTCTTTAGTAACGTATTTTTCTCGAACACGCTCATCAATTCCTTTGTAATGTCCACAAATAAAAATCATGTTTTGACAAAGGCTAAGTTGATTTGCTAATCCTTGCTTCAGGACAAGTCCATCAGGCGAGAAGAAAATAACCTCATCATACGCTCTCTCCGACATCAATTGGTCCAAGCAACGCGTCAACGGCTCGATGGCAATAACCATTCCAGCACCACCTCCAAAAGGATAATCATCAATCTGCTTATGCTTTTTGGTTGAAAAATCATGTAAATCATGCAATACAACTTCCACAAGTCCAGCATTCGCCGCACGCTTGCAAATCGAATATTCGAAGAAACTCGACATTAAGTTAGGTACTACTGAAATTATATCAATCCGCATCATAAGACTCATTCATATATACATCCAAAAGCCCATCAGGCAAATGGGTCATAACCACTTTATTTAGTTTATCAACCTTAGGGACAATTTCATCCGTTAAGGGAATCAGAACCTCAACCCCTTGATAAATCATGATAATCACATCTTGTGCGCCTGTTGAATAAACTTCCTTGACGGTTCCTAAAGCACCTAATACCTGATCATTTACTTGATAATCAACAAGTTCATGGTAATAGAATTGATCATCTTTCAATTTTGGTAACAGGGCAACAGGTAAAAACAATTTTGAACCGACAAGTTCTTTCGCGGCATCCAAGGATTCAATCCCCTCAAGGTTCATCAAATTCAAGTTTTCGCGAATCTGTAAATCTTCGATAAAATAGGGAACCATTTCATTCCCTTGTTGGACAAACACCGCATCCAAATCTTCGTATTCATACGGATCATCTACATCCATAAATACGTGAAATGCTCCTTTTAATCCATGCGGCTTCGCGAGATAGCCTAATTCAAAATATTCTGTCTTTGCCATAGGTACAAAAAAAAATCATACAAACTTGATAAACAAATCTGTATGATTCTTTAAAATTAATAAAAATTATTCAGCAGCAGCTTCTTCGCTTGCTTCAGCAGCCGGAGCCTCTTCTGCAGCTGGCGATTCTTCTACTGCAGGAGTTTCCTCAACTGCAGGAGCTTCAGCTACTACTTCGTCAACTTCTACACCTGTAGCCTCTTCATCAGCAGCATTGATTGCTTCCACAACGCTAGCAACGATTGCCTCGTCAGCTACTTTGTTTTTAGCAGCAATTACTTCTGCACGAGCAGATGAAACTTTCGCTTCAGCCTCTAAACGAGATGCTTTCGACTTCGCTTTTGATTGAGCTAATTTAGCGTTGCTTGCTTCTACTTGCTTCGCTTTTTCTACTTTCCAAGCTTCAAATTTCGCATCAGCTTGCTCTTGTGTCAACGCACCTTTCAACACACCTACTTGTAAGTGTTTTGCATACAAAATA
>JBEEOB010000042.1:0-11920 GCA_041191865.1 Bacteroidota bacterium | reverse complement strand
ACGAATTAAATCGTATTTTCGTACAAAAGTAAGAAAACTAAATGGTTCGAGCAGAAATAATTACCATTGGCGATGAGATTCTCTACGGTCAAATCCTGGATACGAATACCCAATGGATTAGCTTAGAACTCGATAAAATAGGCATTAAAACAGTCCGAAAATCCTCCGTGGGTGATCAACGAGAAGAAATTGTTCAAATTCTTGAAGAGGCTAATAAACGTGCGGATATTGTATTTATTACGGGTGGTTTAGGGCCAACGAAAGATGATTTGACCAAAAAGATATTGGCAGATTTTTTCAATTGTCCCCTCGCCTATCATCCTGAAGCCTTAACTGATGTGACCGATTTCTTTGCAAAAAGAGGCCGTGAACTTAGTGATATCAACCGTGATCAGGCTTTATTACCTACAAAATGTACCTTTATTCCGAATAAGCAGGGAACAGCACCTGCCATGTGGTTTAACGAACAAGATACCGTTTGGATTTCCATGCCTGGGGTGCCTTTTGAGATGAAGGCTATTATGGAAACCGAGGTATTGCCTCGGATCGCGACGCATTTTCAACTTCCTGTAATTGTACATCAAATCAGAAAAGTTGTCGGTATAGGCGAATCCTATTTGTCAGATTTAATTCAAGACTGGGAATTACAATTACCCGTTCATTTGAAACTAGCTTATTTACCTTCGCTAGGTATCGTTAAGCTACGTTTAACCGGTTTTGGGAAAGATAAGGCACAATTACATCAGGATATTGAAGCTGAGTTCGAAAAGGTGATGCCCTTGATTAAAGGCTTTGTTTTTGGACGAGAAAAAGACGAATTAGCTTCCGTTGTTGGGCAATTGCTTGTATCCAATCATGCCACATTAGCTGTTGCTGAGAGTTGTACGGGCGGTTATTTAGCGCATCAATTCACTCAACATGCGGGTAGTTCGACTTATTTTCAAGGAGGAATTATCAGTTATGCGAATGCTGTTAAGGTGGATCAATTAGGAGTTTCGCAAGAAATATTAGATTTGGATGGTGCTGTGAGTGAGACCTGTGTTAAGGCGATGGCAGCAGGTGCAAGAAAACACTTAGGTACAACCTATGCGTTAGCTACCTCTGGAATTGCAGGACCTGATGGAGGTACAGAAGAAAAGCCGGTAGGCACGATATGGATTGCATTAGCGCATCCTACTGGTGTAATTGCGCGTAAGTTGACCCAAGGGGGTACGCGTATTCAAAATATTCATTTGAGTTCATTAACAGCAATCAATTTGCTGCGTAGATATTTATTAAACGATTTGGCGGAATAATATGGCAATCACTGAAATCATTATGCCCAAAATGGGGGAAAGTATCATGGAAGCGACTGTGTTAAACTGGTTAAAACAGCCAGGCGATTACGTAGAAGCTGATGAGTTTATCCTGGAGGTCGCTACCGATAAGATTGATACGGAAGTTCCTTCGCCCGTGGCTGGTTATCTAAAACAGATTTTAATACCCGTAGGTCAAGTGGCGACTATTGGTAAGGCCATTTGTGTCATCGATGCGAATGATGATGTCCCAGTCGAGAAAAAATCTTTTGGTGCATCTGATGTTTTTCACCCTGAACCTGATTTGGCTGCTTTAACTGAACTAAGTTTAGGGCAAAACCTGGATGTGAGTACAGATAAGTCTAATCCCTGGGTGTCGCCTTTGATTAAGCAGATTTGCCAACAGGAGAAAGTATCCCAACGAGAATTAAGTGAAATTCGCGGCTCGGGCATGGATGGTCGCGTGACGAAAAAAGATGTGTTAAACTTTATCGCCGTTCGAAATTCGAAGCGCATGGTTGCCTCAGGTACCTTAAGTCAAGGTCCTGGTTTGCGTTTGCCTGGTGATGAAGTGATTGAAATGGATCGGATGCGTAAGATGATTTCAGAACGTATGTCGGATTCTAAACGTATTTCTCCGCACGTAACTTCTTTTCTCGAGGCAGATATAACTCCGTTAGTTCAATGGCGAGAGCAGCATAAGGCTAAGTTTTTAGAAAAATATAAAGAACCGATTACCTATACTCCGCTCCTATTTATGGCTACGGCACAAGCGATTAAGGATTTTCCGGGTATTAATATTTCGGTTGAGGGTAATTACATTGTGCAGCACAAACAAATCAATATCGGTATGGCCGTTGCTTTGCCGAATGGAAATTTGATTGTACCTGTCATTCATAATGTAGATACATTGTCACTTGTTGAATTGACCCAAAAGGTAAATGATCTGTCAAATAGAGCGCGTAAGAATAAATTGACACCTGCTGATTTAGAAGGGGGAACTTATACGATATCGAACATTGGAGGATTTGGTAATTTAATGGGAACGCCTATTATTGTGCAGCCACAGGTCGCGATCATGGCATTTGGTGTGATTGAAAAGAAGCCTGCAGTGATTACAGGGCCTAATGGAGAGGATCAAATAGCGATTCGACAAAAGATGTTTATTTCTCATTCCTATGATCATCGTGTGGTGGATGGTTCTTTAGGTGGAGGATTTATCAAACGCGTTTCGGATTACTTGGAACGTTTTCAGATTGAATTAGACTTATAATAAAAAAGGCTATCATTTCGATAGCCTTTTTTTATTTCAATGCTAAAACTTAGCATTGGGATCTTTAACATTTGGTCGGATAATTCGTAACCAAGTTAATAATTTAATCATCGGATAGGTTGGGTCAAACTCAAACCATTTTGTTGCAAAATTCACCCGATTAGGTAGTTTGTGGTGGTTGTTTTGGAACAATTCACCCATCATGACCACATCAAATACCAATGAATTTCTTGAGTGATCATGGTTGTCATAGTTTTGGTAACCGTATTTATGACCAGACCAGTTGACAATCGCTCCATGTACGGGTCCCATTAGGAAATGAACAGGAAGCAAAAAGAAAAATGCCCAATGCATATCGAAATAAACGAATGCAACAATGTATAAAGATGCGTAAGCAACGCCCCAACCGATACGTGAAATCCAGGAATCACCGATACGTTCAATGGTTTTAGAAACGGGGTAATCGTGTTCAAAACGCTCTTCCACTTTTTGCTTGCGATTTAAAACAGCATTGTAAATGTCTTTTGTTTTCCACATCATCGTAAATACATTGCTCGAGAACATCGGCGAATGTGGATCTTTAGCTGTATCGGAAAACGCGTGGTGCATGCGGTGTAGAATCGCATATGCTCGGGGGCTTAAGAAAGAAGAACCCTGTGACAAATAAGTTAAGAAATAGAAGAACTTCTCCCAAAACTTGCTCATCAGAAACATTTTGTGAGCGGAATATCGATGTAAAAAGAAAGTCTGACTAAATAAAGATACGTACCAATGGATTATAAACGCGGGAAGTACTAATTGCATAAAATTTAATTATAGTTTCAGAACGTAAATTTACACATGAAATTCTCTACTTTGAGCAATTCAAGCGAATACTTTTCTGATTTTCGTCACTTTAAATCCCTTCATGTAATAAATGGATAGCATGCGTTGACGCGATACAGGCTGTTTCGGTTCGTAATATGGCTTTACCTAAACTAAAAGGAGTAAATTTTTTATCGAATAATAAGTTGGTTTCATCCGCTGAAAAATCACCTTCTGGGCCTATGAAAATTGAATAGGATTTATTCAACGTAATTTGTTTGCTTAGGGTCCCTACAGGCGGGTCACTGATGTGCGCGAATAATAGTTGATTCGTTGAGGTAGGTTCAGTGCTCTCTATTAAAGCCTTAAGTGGTATTAAAGGCTTGAGTGTGGGAAGAAATAAATTTTTTGACTGCTTTAATGCGGCAATGGCAATTTTCTCCAAACGGTTTAATTTCATTTCTTTCCGTTCGGAGTTTTTTGACGTAAAAAATCCGATACTATGTATACCAAATTCGCAGCATTTTTCAACCATCCATTCCATACGCTCCATTTGTTTGGTAGGTGCGACGAATAAGTGAATTTGATAGGCTGGTTTTTCTTGCTTTTCGATTAATTGGAGTTTGACATAGCTCGTCTTTTTTGAATCTATTGAATCGATGGCTGCTTCATATAGCCCTCCTACTCCATCCAATATCCTGATTTTGTCACCACCGCGTAAACGCAAAACCCGACAAGCATGAAAAGATTCTTCTTCGCTTAAGAATCCCGTGCTAGCCGGGCTGGGTGCGTAAAATACATATTTACTCATGTATTATTCAGGATCTTCGGAACGGAATGAAAAACGGGATGGGTCTAACGAAAGTGTTCCACCATTAAAATCTTCAATGAATTTCGAAATCACATCATCTTCCAATGAGGGAACATACAATGCTGCTTCTAAACCAATGCCATATTCGAATTCTTCATCGATTTCGATGTATTCATTTACTTTGATTTCATCATTTTCTTCAAGTTCATCGATAATTTCAAGTATCATGACCTCAACTTCTTCATCTAATGATTCGTTCTCAACATATGTTTCATCTCGGTTTTCGATGGGTACATATAATGGGAAATGATGAATTGCCTCTTGTTCTGCTGCCTCATAGATGGCACTCGCATAGTGCAATTGCAAGGTGCAAAGGATCGCATCGTAAATCACTTCTTGTTTATTGAATTGCCCCACAAATTGAATATGGACCATTTCTTTCTCATTACCCGTAGGTAAATCATCATCCTCTATAACAATAAAGGTCTTATTTGCCTGTTTGCACTGGTCTTTTAATTGTTGGATTTCCTCCTTCGAAAAACCAGGGTTTGCTTGCGTAGTCATGTAGGATTATTTAATTAACAATAATTCACGGTATTTTGGTAAAGGCCACTCATCATCGTCGATAATCAATTCTAGTTTATCAACACTGTAGCGAATTTCTTCAAAATAGCCTTTTACTTTAGTGCTGTATAAAACAGCTCTTTCTTCCAAATCGTCAATGTTATTAGCTTCTTTACGAGCGTCTGTCATTTCATTTTGTAATCGAACGATAGACGATGTGTATTCCGAAATTTTCTTAATCATTTCGATGGTAGGCGCATAATATTGAGGATCAATGCCAATTTCTTTTTGACCTTTCACATTCTCAACTAACTGAGTTTGGTATTTCAATGAGGTTGAAACGATGTGGTTAATGGCCATATCGCCAATTACACGAGATTCAATTTGAATTTTCTTGACATAATTTTCTAATTCAATTTCATGGCGCGCATGCATCTCCTCTTTAGAATAGATGCCGTGTTTTGTGAACAATTCGATTGATTCTGGGCGAGCATAAACTGCTAATGCCTCAGGAGTCGTCTTTAAATTAGACAATCCACGACGTGCAGCCTCTTCTACCCATTCTTCCGAATATCCATTACCTTCAAATCGAATATTTTTTGACTCTTTAACGTAGCGCTTTAACACTTCCATGATGGCCAATTCTTTCTTTACTCCTTTTTCCAACACCTCTTCCACTTCTTTGCGGAATTTGATTAGTTGGTCTGCCACAATGGTATTTAATACTGTCATGGGGGCAGCTGAGTTAGCTGATGATCCTACCGCGCGGAACTCAAATTTATTCCCTGTAAAGGCGAATGGAGACGTTCTGTTTCGGTCTGTATTGTCCAAAATCAAGGATGGGATTTTATTGATACCTAGTTTTAGGTATACATTATCCCCTTTTTCCAATTGAATTTCATCAAGGCCGTCCATGTTTTCCATGTCATCAAGTACTTGGCTCATGGTGCTGCCTAAAAATGCTGAAACAATCGCCGGAGGAGCCTCATTAGCTCCTAAACGATGCTCATTACCTGCCGAAGCGATGGACGCGCGAAGTAAATCTGCACGATCATGTACCGCTTTTAAGGTATTGACGAAAAACGTTAGAAAACGAAGGTTTTCTTTGGGTTTAGATGAAGGTGCCAATAAATTGATCCCTGTATCTGTCGCAAGTGCCCAGTTATTGTGCTTTCCTGATCCATTGATTCCTGCAAAGGGTTTTTCATGGAAAAGGACTTTGAATTTGTGTTTAGAAGCAACCTTAGACATTAAGTCCATTAATAATGCATTGTGATCACATGCTAAGTTGGCTTCTTCAAATGTTGGCGCTACCTCAAATTGCGCTGGAGCTACCTCATTATGACGTGTTCTAACGGGCATGCCTAATTTCAGTGCTTCTATTTCAAAGTCAACCATAAAGGCATTCACACGGTTGGGAATAGACCCAAAATAATGATCTTCTAGTTGTTGGCCTTTCGCTGGAGCATGTCCAAAAACGGTACGACCCGCCATTACAAGGTCTGGACGCGCATTAAACAAAGCTTCATCTACGACGAAATATTCTTGTTCAGCTCCTAAGGTTGGAATGACTTTACTGACATCGCGGTTGAAAAATTCTTTTATTACTGCCGTAGCCGCTTTATCGACTAATTCAATCGATTTTAATAAAGGTGTTTTATAGTCAAGCGCCTCACCCGTGTAAGAAACAAATACAGACGGAATACATAGTGTGGCTGTTCCAGCCGCATTTTCCATAATAAAAGCAGGTGACGATGGGTCCCAGCCCGTATATCCGCGCGCCTCGAACGTTGATCGAATTCCTCCATTGGGAAATGAGGATGCATCAGGTTCCTGTTGGACTAAGGCAGATCCTTTGAATTTCTCAACGGCTTTGCCGTTACTTAAATCGATGTCGAAAAATGAATCATGCTTTTCCGCAGTAGTTCCTGTTAAAGGTTGAAACCAGTGCGTATAGTGTGTTGCTCCTTTGGAAATGGCCCATGATTTCATGGCTGCTGCAACTTCGTCCGCTGCATCCCGATCGATTTTCGATCCTGTTTGGATGGCTGTATTTATCTTTAAATAAGCTTCTGGAGATAATAAGGAACGCATAACTTCATCACTAAAAGTCATACTTCCGTAATAATCTGATACTTTCTCTGTAGGTAATTTAACGTTAGTCCCTGTCCGAGATTGAGCCAATTCAAGGGCTTTAAAGCGTGTTATTGCCATGATGTTGTTGATTTAATTTCTTAAGTAAAAGTAACGAATTGTGGCGGGATAAAAAATGCGTAAAAAGGAAATTTGCGATTCAATTTTCCGTTTTTAATTTGGATTTTTTGAATTATTGCAAAATTAAGGATTGTATTTGCATGATTATTTGATGAAAACTATTGTTTTTTACAAAAAGAGGATTATTTTTGCTACACAATTACCTAAAAAAGTATTTTTGTTACAAAATCAAGTTTAAATATCATGGCTAAATCAAAATTAGAGTACATTTGGTTGGATGGCTACAAGCCAACACAAAGTTTGCGTTCTAAGACGAAGATCGAGAACAATTTCAGTGGTAAATTAGAAGACCTTGATATGTGGTCTTTCGATGGTTCATCAACACAACAGGCTGAAGGTGGTTCTTCTGATTGTTTATTGAAGCCAGTTTATGTTTGCCCAGATCCAGCACGTCGTGACGGTTATTTAGTAATGTGTGAGGTGTTGAACGCTGATGGTACTCCACATGAGTCAAATGGTCGTGCAACAATCGATGATGATGATAATGATTTCTGGTTTGGTTTTGAACAAGAGTATTTCCTTTGGGATCCAGAAACGAATAAGCCTTTAGGTTTCCCAGCAAATGGGTATCCAGCGCCACAAGGGCCTTACTACTGTTCAGTAGGTGCGAAAAATGCTTATGGACGTGATATTATTGAAGAGCATATGGACTTGTGTATTGACGCAGGTTTAAATATTGAAGGTATCAATGCGGAAGTAGCTGCTGGTCAGTGGGAATTCCAAATGTTTGCCAAAGGTGCAAAACAGGCGGGTGATGAAATCTGGTTAGGTCGTTATTTATTAGAGCGTTTAGGCGAGAAATATGGTGTTGCGATTAACTGGCACTGCAAGCCTTTGGGTGAATTAGATTGGAATGGTTCAGGTATGCATGCAAACTTCTCTAATACTGTTTTACGTACAGCGGGTAATAAGGAAGCATATGACAAGATTTGTCAATCATTTGCTCCTTTTGTGAAAGAGCATATTGAAGTTTATGGTGCTGATAACCACATGCGTTTGACTGGAAAGCACGAAACTGCTTCTATCCACGATTTCTCGTATGGTATTTCAGATCGTGGTGCTTCCATCCGTATTCCTATTGCAGCAGTAGAAAAAGGATGGAAAGGTTGGTTAGAAGATCGTCGTCCAAATTCAGCGGCAGATCCATACAAAGTAGCAGCTCGTATCATCAAAACGGTAAAAACTGCGAAAGTTTAATATATTTTAATCTTGCATTTATATACTTTATGATTAAAAATGGCGGGTTTTCCCGCCATTTTTGTTTTATTTTGTGTCCTGAATTGGATAAATGAAAAAGGTCGCTTTTTATACACTCGGTTGTAAGTTGAATTTCGCTGAATCAAGTTCGATTGCTCGGTCTCTGGAGCCAATTGGATTTGTGCGTGCAGAATTTCAGGATAATCCAGATTTATTTGTCATTAATACCTGCAGCGTTACGGAACAGGCGGATAAAAAATGCAAGAAGGTTGTTCGAGAGGCGAAAAAAATCAATCCAGCAGCTGCCGTAGTGATAATTGGTTGTTATGCGCAGCTCAAGCCAGAAGAAATAGCGTCGATTCCGGGAGTCGACTTGGTATTAGGAGCAAATGAAAAATTTCAATTACCCGACTTGATTCTTCCTTATCTAGACCGTCAAGCAACCGAATTGCCGCGATTAATCGCATCGGAAATCCGCTATGATTTGGAATACCATGCTTCCTATAGTGTAAACGATCGTACGAGAACCTTTTTAAAGGTTCAAGATGGTTGTGATTACCCTTGCTCCTATTGTACGATTCCCTTAGCTCGTGGTCAATCGCGCTCAGATACAATTGAAAAAGTATTGGCTCTTATTGAAGAGATCGCAGCGAATGGAGTGAAGGAAATTGTATTGACGGGTGTTAATATTGGTGATTTTGGTATCCAGCAAGGTAAACGTGTTGAAACTTTTTTTGATTTAGTTCAAGCGATTGAAGCGCAATCAACGATTGAGCGTTTTCGGATTTCAAGTATTGAGCCAAACTTATTAACTCCGGAAATGATTGAGTTTTTGGGTCAATCAAAACGATTTGTTCCTCATTTTCATATTCCACTACAATCGGGTTCTAATTCAGTTTTGCGATTAATGAAACGGAGGTACCAACGAGAGCTTTATCAAGATCGTGTGCGTTTAATTCGGTCGGTTATGCCCAATGCTTGCATAGGTGTTGATGTTATTGTCGGTCATCCTGGTGAAACACCTGCATTGTTTCTCGAAACGTATCAATTTTTGAATGAACTAGACATTTCGTATTTGCACGTATTCCCCTATTCTGAGCGCGCCAACACATATGCCGTTGATATCATGCCTAAGGTGGATGGGATGCAAAAAGTAGAGCGTTCGAAAATGTTACATATTTTATCTGATAAGAAACGCAGAGCTTTTTATGAAAGTCAGTTAACTAAAACGGGTTTTGTTTTGTTTGAAGAATCAACCGAAAATGGTTTAATGGAAGGATTTTCAGAGAATTATGTACGCTTAGCTGCGCCTTATGATCCTTTATTGATAAATACGATCCAGCCAGTGCGATATAAGTCCATTATGGATTCTGGAGACGTGAAGGGGGAAGTTCTTTTAGTCGCTGGTCACCAGTCGCAAGTCACTAGTCATTAGTCGCTGGTCACTAGTCATTAGTCGCTAGCTTCTAGTTTTGAGTAATAGGTTTTGTGTTCTACTAGCTCATACTTCTTACCTCTTACCTCTTAGTTCTTAGCTCTTTTCAAACGTCCTGTAAAACAAAAAAGCCAGCAACTAGAAGTCGCCGGCTTTCCGATTGAAACAAAACCACAAGAACCATTACTTGCGGCTCTGCTGTGTGAACTATTCTGCAAGCGACTCGTCGTGTTGCGAAATGTCCAATCCTAATCTTTCTTCTTCTTCGTTAACACGTAATGGGATAATTTTATCCGTAATGATTAACAAGACATAAGATAAGCCGAAAGCAAATGCCGAAACAATTGCCAAGGCTAATAAGTGTTTAAGGAATAATGAAGTTTCTCCGTAGAATAATCCCTGCTCAGCAACAGCTGCATTGACAGCCGACGTAGCGAAGATACCTGTCATTAACATACCAACCATACCTCCTAAGCCGTGGCAAGGAAATACATCAAGTGTGTCATCTAAGTTTGAGCTTGCTCTCCAGTGTGCAGCAATGTTGGATACAATCGCAGCGATTACCCCGATAAAAATAGCGACAGGAACTGTAACGAATCCAGATGCTGGTGTAATGGCTACTAAACCAACAACAGCACCGATACAGAATCCTAATGCAGAAACTTTTTTGCCGCGTGTTACATCAAATAAAATCCAAGATAAACCTGCTGCAGCTGCTGCAACGTGTGTCGTAGCGAAAGCTGTAACTGCTAATCCATTTGCGCCAACTGCAGAACCTGCATTGAAACCAAACCATCCGAACCACAATAAACCTGTTCCCAATAAAACATATGGAATGTTAGCTGGAGGCAAAATGTTTGACTCAATGTGAGACTTACGACGACGTAAGTATAAAGCACCTGCTAAAGCAGCCCAACCCGCTGACATGTGAACAACAGTACCGCCTGCAAAATCAAGAACTCCTAAGTTGAAAAGGAATCCGTCTGGATGCCAAGTCCAGTGTGCTAATGGTGCATAAACAACAACACAAAACAATACCATAAACAATACAAATGCACGGAAATTAATACGTTCTGCTAAAGCTCCTGAAATAAGTGCTGGTGTAATTACTGCAAATTTCATTTGGAAGAATGCAAACAAAGCAAAAGGAATAGTGAATTTTAATTGGTCAGATGAACCCAATGAAAGCTTGTGATCAAATACTCCATTGAACATGAAAAATGTACGAGGGTCACCAATCCAGCCACCTAATGAATCACCGAATGCTAATGAGAAGCCAAATACAATCCAAATCACAGAAATAACGCCCATCGCTATGAACGACTGTAGCATCGTTGAGATTACGTTTTTGTGATTAACCATTCCACCATAGAAATAGGCTAAACCTGGTGTCATTAATAAAACGAGGCCTGAAGCCACAATCATCCAGGCTGTGTCACCTGTGTCCAATCCTTCTGTAGGCATTGCCCCAGGGACAGAAGTGGTAAATAATGCAAGTACTGCAATGGCTACTAGTACGAGTAGCGGGATCCATGTTGGTTTTTGTGAAGTCATGTTCATGCTAATTTAAGAGTGAATAATTGAGAAAAATTAAAACTTGTAAATGAAGTGTAGTCCTAATGTTGTTTGAGATTTTTGTTCTTTTCCATCACCGTCAACAAATTGAGCAGTTTTATAAGCATCAGAACGCAATTCTGGTTTGATTAATAAATGTCCATCTGCAGCAGTGAAAGTCGCTGTCAATGTTAATGAGCTAACATCTGTTCCCGAGCCATCTGCTGCACGAAGTGCACGCGCACCGGCTGTATTATCAAATACCTCATAACGGCCACCTACGCTAAATTTATCAGTAAATGCATAGTTTGAGTATAATGCAACGCCACCCCAAGTTTTGCTATCACCTACATTGCCACCACCTTGAAAATCACCTGTTTGAGATCCGTAAGCTGCATTTAATCCTAATAGATATTTCGGAGTGATTTGGAATGAAGTTGTTAAGTCTAATAAGTTGTAGCTACCCGAATCATCTTTTCCGGATGCTAATGGCGCTGATTCGTTTGATGAGATTCCATTTACATATACATTCCAACCAGCAACGGGTGATGTAAATACTTGGTAGATGAATCCTTTCGATGAATTGTTATCATTTAGATTATCCACATTGTTGACCAATCCAACCATGGCAGAAAATTTGTCGCTAAATGCATAATTCGCTTTAGCTCCGATGTGATAAAATGGACCATTGTTAAATAAATTAGAAAGTGAAT
>JBEEOB010000041.1:0-45121 GCA_041191865.1 Bacteroidota bacterium | reverse complement strand
GGGGGTAGACGCTGCCGGGGTCGCAGACCCCGGCAGCGTCACTCTTTTCAATGCTTAATCCCTTCACGCTTCACCACCTTATAAAAGGTCAATAGCACGACGTAAACGTCGAAAATGAGTGATTTTTTATCAAGATATTCATAATCTAGTTGCACCTTTTTTGCAAGTTCTATTTCGTCCCGACCATTTACTTGTGCCCAACCGGTAAGTCCAGGTTTTAACAGGTGAATTCCTTTGGATGTACGCGCGTCGATTAAATCTTGTTGGTTCGATAAAGCGGGTCGGGGGCCTACCACCGACATATCTCCCAGTAGAATACACCACAATTGAGGTAATTCATCTAGGCTACTTCTACGTAAAAATGAACCGGCGGGCGTTAAATAAGCATCCGGATTCCCTAATAAATGCGTGGGAAGGGTAGGAGTTTCGACCTGCATGGTTCGAAACTTGGGCATATTGAATAATGCATTAGCCTGACCGACACGTTGTGACCAATATAAGATGGGGCCTTTCGAGCTAAGCCAAATGACAAGGGCGACAAGCAACATGGGAATTGCAAAAAGGATACCTGCAACAAGAACAACGATTAGATCGAAAAGTCTTTTCATGCGCCCAAAATAGCCTGATTTAAATCTTCCCACAAATCCTCGACATGTTCCAAACCGATAGATAAGCGCAATAAATTACCGGGTGTCGTACTTCCCGGTCCTTCAATCGACTTGCGATGTTCGACCAAACTTTCCACACCGCCTAAGCTTGTCGCTTGTTGGAATAATTGCAAACGATTCGCCACTTTTCTTGCATGTGCCTCATCGCCTTTAAGCTGAATAGCAATCATGCCGCTTTGACCCTGAGGCATCTGTTTGATCGCTAATGCGTAATTTGGATTTGAGGGCAGACCCGGATAATGTACTTGTTCAATTCCTGCATGATTTTCCAAACGTTTCGCTAATTCCAGTGCATTTTTGCTGTGCTCGCGCATGCGCAAGGGCAAGGTTTTGAGGCCACGGGCTAATAAATAACAATCCAAGGGATTTTGCGTGGCGCCCATTAAAATTTGGACACGCTTGACACGCTCAGACCATCCTGATGCCGCTTTGAACACAACGGCTCCACCTAAGACATCTGAATGTCCTCCGATGTATTTCGTCGTGGCGTGCATCACGATATCCGCCCCAAATTGAATGGGATTCTGTAAAATAGGGCTTGTTAGCGTATTATCTACGCCTACCAAAATATTTCGCGCATGGGCAATCTTGCAAATTGCCTCGATATCACTGAGGGTCAACAAAGGATTTGCAGGCGTTTCGACCCAAATCAATTTCGTTTCGGGACGAATCGCTGCCTCAATGGCATCCAAATCGGTCATGTCCACTTGTGAGACCTGTAATCCCCAAGGTCCCATGATTTCTTCCGCTAATTTATAGCTGGCATAATAACCAACTGTTGGCATTAATACATGGTCGCCTGATTGCATGCATTGGAAAACAGCAGAAACAGCAGCAAGTCCAGAGCCGAAAACAAAGGCAATTTTCCCTCCCTCTAATTGGGCGAGGCCTTTTTCTAATACATCCCGATTCGGATTTGAATTACGTGAATACATATGCCCTTTGGGATATGTACCATCTTCTGAGCGTTCAAAGGTCGTAGTTAAAAATACCGGAGGCGCAATGGAAGCGGCCGTTTCATCCTGCAAATGTGTTGCATGGATGGCTAAGGTTTCTTTTCTCATGCTTATTTCTTTTTCAGCTCAAAATTCTTACCCAAATACAAGCGACGAACTTGTTCATCATCGGCGAGTTCCTGTGGCGTTCCTGCCTTCAGAATTTTCCCTTCAAAAAGTAGATACGCACGATCGGTGATGGAAAGCGTTTCGTCGACATTGTGGTCTGTAATTAGAATGCCGATGTTGCGGTATTTCAATTTGGCCACAATGCTTTGAATTTCTTCAACGGCAATCGGATCGACACCCGCAAAGGGTTCATCTAATAGAATGAATTTGGGGTCAACTGCCAAGGCACGTGCGATTTCGGTGCGTCGACGCTCTCCGCCTGAGAGAACTTGACCTAGGCTTTTGCGAACATGGGTCAACGAAAATTCTTCCAAAAGGCTTTCCGTTTTTTCTTTTTGTTCGATTTTGGATAAATCCGTCAATTCTAGAACGGCTAATATATTTTCCTCCACAGTCAAGGTGCGAAATACAGATGCCTCCTGTGCCAAATAACCTACACCCAGGCGCGCACGCTTGTACATAGGCAAGTCGGTTACATCCAAATCGTCTAAAAATACCTTGCCTTCATTGGGCTTAACGAGGCCAGTCGCAATGTAAAAGGAAGTCGTTTTTCCGGCACCGTTAGGGCCTAATAATCCAACAATTTCCCCCTGGGCTACTTGGTAGGAAATATGGTCATTAACCACGCGTTGGCCGTATTTTTTAACCAGATTTTCGGTTCGTAAGATCATATATAGTGGCCTGCAATCCTAGGCTGATTTTAAAATTACAAAATCCCACGGATAATAGTAGAAGTAAGACCATATTTCGTTCGGTCGATATGGGCGTATACCTTATTTGAAATATTTTTAGGGCCAAATTGGGATTAAAAAAAAACTTTCCTATTTTTGCAGTCCCATATCCATGGGATCAACGAGGTGGATTAGCTCAGTTGGTAGAGCATCGGACTGAAAATCCGTGTGTCCCCGGTTCGAGTCCGGGATCTACCACCACGTTAGAAATTAAAAGCCCTTCTTTTTGAAGGGCTTTTTTTGTTTTATACTCAAACGTATATTCCCTGATAGTTTTTAGTTGGTTTTCTGCTAAATTACATGCCTAAACCTATTAAAATGAGTCAACTAAGTCGCAGAACGCTGCTAAAAGCTTCCGGTATTGCAGCCGGTATGTCTTTACTTTCACTTAATAGCTCCGCAGCCGCAAAAAAATCCTACAAACCCGAACTTTCCCTGAACATGAGTACCATCATGGGGCAAAAGTTGGGCTATATACGTGAAATTGAAATCGCCGCTGCTGCCGGTTTTCGTTCGTGTGAAATCTGGATGCCTACGCTGGAGGCCTATTTGAAATCAGGCGGTACCCTCAAAGAAGCTCGTAAACGCGCGGATGACCTAGGTATGAAAATCCAAAATGCCATCGGTTTTGCGCAATGGATCGTCGATGATGAAAAGGTCCGTACGCAGGGGCTCGAACAAATGAAACGCGAAATGGATATGTTGGCCCAATTAGGCTGCCCACGCACCGCCGCGCCTCCAATGGGAGCCACTAAGGAAGCAGGATTGGATTTGCGCAAAGCCGCTGAACGCTACCGGGTCATTTTAGAATTAGGGGCCCAAATGGGCGTCAAGCCCATTCTTGAAATGTGGGGCCATTCGAAAAACTTAAGTAAAGTATCCGAAGTGCTTTTCGTTGCCGCTGAAGCCGGTCATCCCGATGCTCGCTTGCTGCTCGATGTGTTTCATATTTACAAAGGCGAATCTTCCGTGGACGCCCTGCATGTGGTGGGTCCTGATGCGGTCGAAGTATTTCATGTGAATGATTATGTTAAGTCGATTGCTCCCGGCCAAATAACGGATGCAGATCGCATTTATGCCGGTGACGGCGAGGCTCCTATTGCTCAAATTTTGAAGATCTTACAGCCTGAAGTTATTTCCTTGGAACTTTTCAACAAGACTCTTTATACCCAAGATCCATTGACCGTTGCCAAAAATGGCCTCGCAAAAATGCAACGTATATTGTTGTAGGTGGGTGGTGACCCTGCCGGGGTCAACGACCCCGGCAGGGTTATAAAAAAATAAAATATTCACAGCAAAATCTAGCAAAAAACTGATGAAAAATATCTGCTTCTTGATTCTTTTTAGCACGCCATTGTTCGCACAGCAAAATCTCAAACTTTGGTATGATAAACCAGCGACCTATTTCGAGGAAACCCTCGTTCTTGGAAATGGAACCCATGGTGCTACCGTGTTTGGCGGAACAAAAACCGATCAAATTTATTTGAACGATCTTACCCTTTGGTCCGGTGAACCCATGAACCCTCGCATGAACCCCGAGGCCTATAAACACCTTCCTGCTGTACGCGAAGCCCTCAAAGCCGAAAACTACCGCGCAGCAGATTCGCTCGTAAAAAAAATCCAAGGCAAATTCTCAGAGTCCTATGCCCCACTCGGAACGATGTACATCGACTTCCCCGAGAAAAACATTTCCCAATATTACCGAGAACTCGACCTTAACCAAGCCATCGCGAAAGTGCAATACCGTGCCGACGGAAACCTCATTAAAAAGCAATATTTCGTCTCGCACCCCGATAAGGTCTTCGCCATTCACTTAACGAGTGAACAAAAAGGCGCTTTGTCCTTCGCGATTCGGATGGATTCTAAGTTGAAATACCAAGTCCACTCCACGACCAATCATTTACATATGCAGGGAACAGCACCCGTCCGGGCTGATCCGAATTATGTCAGGAAAGAAGGAAATCCCATCATGTTTTTGACCGATAAAGGCACGCGCTTTTCCACCGATATTTTATTGCAATCCACCGATGGGAAGGTCTCACGCACCGACTCGTCCATCGTCCTAACGAATGGAACGGAAGCTGTTATTTTAGTATCCATGGCCACCAGCTTCAATGGCTTCGACAAAAGCCCATCTCGCGAAGGGAAAAACGACGATTCCCTCGCCCAAAAACAATTGCAAGACGCAAGTTTAATCCCACTAAAATCGCTTTATGCACGTCATTTGAAAGATTATCAGAAATTCTACCAACGGGTTTCGCTGACTTTAGGGGGGAAATCAGCCCCTGAATTACCTACCGACGAGCGTTTGAGGCGCTATGCAACGGGTGAGTCAGACCCTTATCTGGAGGCATTGTATTTTCAATATGGCCGTTATTTATTGATTAGTAGCTCGCGAACTCCGCGTGTACCCGCAAACTTGCAAGGGCTTTGGAATCCACACATCCGACCGCCTTGGAGCTCTAATTATACCATGAATATCAATGCAGAGGAGAATTACTGGTTGGCCGAAAACACCAACCTCTCCGAAATGCACCAACCATTCCTAGGCTTCCTCGAAAACCTGGAAAAAACAGGTCGCATTAGTGCCCAAACTTTTTACAATGCACCCGGTTGGGTCACGCACCACAATTCCGACATCTGGGCCATGACGAATCCTGTGGGAGATTTTGGAAATGGGGAACCGAGTTGGGCCAACTGGCCCATGGGCGCAACGTGGGCGTCTACGCATCTGTGGGAACATTTTCAGTTTACCCAAGACAAGGCTTTCTTGAAAGACAAGGCCTATCCTTTGATGAAGGGAGCAGCTGAGTTTAGTTTGGCATTTATGATTAAAGATCAAAAAGGAAATTTAATTACCTCGCCATCTACTTCGCCCGAAAACAAATTTATTACGCCGAAAGGTTATATTGGATCAACACTGTACGGGGGAACGGCTGACCTAGCCATGATTCGTGAATTGTTTTTAGACATTCTTGCGGCGCAAGAGGTATTGAAAAATGACCCTACATTCACCGCTCAAGTGAAAGATGCGCTCGTAAAATTATACCCTTATCAAGTAGGGAAAGAAGGTAATTTGCAAGAATGGTACCACGACTGGCCCGACCAAGATCCGAAACACCGCCACCAAAGTCACTTATATGGTCTATTCCCAGGAAACCATTTGACCGTAGAGGAAACGCCTGCATTGACGAACGCTGCTAAGAAAACCTTGGAAATCAAAGGGGACGAAACGACGGGTTGGTCCAAAGGCTGGCGCATCAACTTATGGGCGCGCCTAAAAGATGGGGATCATGCCTACAAAATGTACCGGGAATTGTTGAAATACGTGGAACCCGATGGTGTAAAAGTTAATTACCAACGCGGAGGCGGAACTTATCCAAACCTCTTTGACGCCCATCCGCCTTTCCAAATTGATGGTAATTTTGGTGGAGCTGCGGCTGTAGCCGAAATGCTCGTACAGTCGACGGCAACGAAAATTTACTTGCTTCCTGCTTTACCAAAAGCGTGGGAATCAGGTGAAGTAAAAGGCTTAAAAACCCGAGGCGGTTACACATTGAACATGACCTGGGCAAAGGGGAAAGTTCAAAACTATACCCTAGTCAAACAAGGTGGCGGAAGCGTTGATGTATATATCAATGGCGCCTGGAAAAAAGTAAAGGCCAACTAATTATTTAGCATAAATTAAGAGCCCTAACCCGAGGATGTACAAAGCCAACATGAGCTTAAGCATTCCTTGGGTTTTGGCAGCACTCCCTTCGAATTCTTTCCAAATATAGATTCCCCACAAAGCGGCCACGACAGTTGCCCCTTGACCAAGTCCATAGGAAATCGCGGTCCCCGCTTTTTCAGATGCAATGATGCTGAATGCCATGCCTATAAACCAAATGGCACCACCCAGCATCCCCACAGCATGGTCCTTGAGACTGCCTCGGAAATAATCCCCAAAGCTCACTGCCGCACCCTGAAATGGTTTGTACATCTGTAGGGTATTAAATACCAAAGAACTGGCTAAAATTCCGACCGAAAAGAAGACCAATGCCGTGTAAGGTGTTAGTTTCCCCGCTTCAGGAACGCTAAAATTCAGCACCATCGAATTCGCCACATACTTGTAAAATAAACCCATCATACAGCCACTGACCACGGCGATCAAAAGTCCTTTGACCGACATCCCCGTTGAACTACGTTTTCCATAGGCCCATGCATTTAAAATAATCGCCAAGGTAATTAGCGCCACGCCGCCAAAAATTATTAGAGGATTCCCGCTTGGCTGATCCATGTAATTGACCAAAACACCAAGCACCAAGGCAATACCAATGCCTACCGGAAAAGCCACTGCCATGCCCGTGATACCGATCGCCGCGACAAGCAAAATATTGGCAGCATTAAAAACCACACCGCCAGTTAATGCCGATTGAATATTTGAGGCATTCGCTTGTTGTAAATCAGCTAAAAATCCGCGGCCTGCTGTCCCCGTGCTACCTAATGTAAAAGCAAGCGCAAGCGATGCGGCTAAAATGCCCCAAGCATAATCCCAATAAAATAGCTCAAATCGCCACGTGGATGTCGTGAGTTTTTGGGTATTCGCCCAAGAACCCCAGCATAACATGGTAATTACACATAAAAAAACGGCCGTTGTATAGGTTTCAATGATGAACATATGTCAGTCTTTTATAAATTTCCTAATCGATAATTTTTCTGGTCATTTACCCGAATTGCTTTTTCTTGATAAATCAAGATGTCGGCTAATTTACATTCATAGCCGGCCGTCGGGTTCAATAATTTCAATTTAACATCATGCTTTCCGGCTTTTAAATCATATTTCCAAGTTACCTCATGTCGGCGAGTCGTAAAGGAAACTGGCAATTTCACATGTTCCATGATCGCGCCATCCACCCACACTTCCAAGTCGAACGCATGCGGATCTAAAGAAGCCCATTTCGCCATATCGCCTTTCACCACAAAACCTGTTCCTTCAAATTGGAAGCTATATTCGTCTTTCAAAGGCTTGTTCACCCAAATCCGATCCACTGGATAAACATCCGTAAAACTCTGCTCGAAACGAACCGTTTTAGGGGCCTCTAATGGAATTTGAATTTGATTGGCTGTTACTTTTCCTCCGTGCATTTCAATGTTTTTTAACGCATGGCGATAGCCGATTTCATATACTTTATTCAGCGAAGTCGTCGTGTATTTGAAGTCAATATCTTCCGACTCTTTTAATCCCAATTTCCAGTAAGTCGGGATTTTATCATAGCCCAACATGGTTCCTAAAATTCCGGCAGCCGAGGATGGATTGCAATCCGCGTCTTGTCCGCAGCGTGTTGCGATTTCAACCGTCTTACCAAAGTCTCCTTGGCCATACAATAATCCAATCACCACATAGGCTGAATTCACCGTCGCATCGATGTTGAAAGGAGCAAAAACCCCATCCGGGCATCCGATGTCGTCGGACCATTTGTTTTGGACTTCCAGCCAGGTTTTACGCCAGTCGTTTGGGTATTGTTTATGCCAACGAATCACGTCAGAGATGCATTTGTAGTAATTGCTTTGTGCCGGAATGGTTTTCAAAGCTTCGTTGACAATTTTATTAATGTCATTGTGTACAAAGGCCAACGTATAACAAGCACCTAAATAAACACCGCCATAATAACCGTCCCCATAATTCATAATATGGCCGATTTGATCGGAGATTTGCGAAGCTGCATTCGGCATGGCCGGTGACATCAATCCCGCAAAGTCACATTCGATTTGGTAGTCGATACAATCCGCGTGAGGGTTATTTTTCCAGTGACCGGATGCTGGAGGCATCAAGCCGTTTAAGATGTTATATCGACCCGCTTGATTAGCATGCCAAAGCGCATAGCCCGCTTGTGCATAAGCTTTGGCGTGAGAGGCAATTGGGGCATTAAGTCCTTCGCGTTCAAAAACCTCCACAAAAGTCAAGTCCATGTACAAATCATCGTACAAGCCCGGATTTTCAAGCATCGTTTTTTTCAAATAGCCATCATACCAAGGCACCGGTTGGTAGGAATTAATCATTGTCCCATTGTACCGAAATTCCATAGGCCCTCCAAAAGTCACCCCGATGGTTTGGCCTGCCCAACCGCCTTTAATTTTGTTTTGTAAGGCCGCGGGGCTTATGTTGAACATTTTGGTTTGTGCCAGCGTAACTACGCTCATGAGTAAAAATGGCACTAAAATGAATAGCTTTTTCATCGTTTAGGTTGTAGATTTTGATAGAGGTATTTTTTCATGATGCGTTCAATGAATGCATTGGAATCAATCGTTATGCCGATTTCCGCATTTGGCGTTTTGCCAGGAATTATTCGTGTGAAGCCTTTGTCATCCACGTCGATATGCACTTTTTCTGTTTGGAATAATTTGGGATAAGCTTCCATGCCAATCGCCACGGGATCGAAAAGGGTAGGGGTTTCGTTTCCCCATAGCACATATAATCCGCTTAAAGCATTGGTTAAGGGGGATTGCCTTTGGACGATTTTGTCGCGCTGTGTGCGATCTAATTTGACCATTGCGGTCACATCCAATCCGGCATAAATGATGTTAGCACCCGAATGCACAAATTTTTTCGCAGCGGGAATGTCGACCAACACGTTCCATTCAGGATCGATTGGCGCCTGTGCCGAATAGCCGAGGCGGAAAGACCCGAACATGGCATAGATGGCTTTAGCTTTTTTCAAGACCTCTGGATCTTGATCTATGATGTCAGCGAAATTGGTCACGGGACCAACCGAAAAAATCACGACCTCCCCTGGAAACTTCTTTAAGGAAGATTGGATGAATTCTGCCGCACTCGGTTCATGGTGTTTGAGCGGACTTAATCCGATGGTTTGTCGGTATTGGTTCGCGAAAACCGGTGCCACTTTGGGCGCGGGTTTATATCCCTCTGCCCAATAAAATTGCTCCGCAAACCAGTTGGCCCGCGCATTTTGTTTCGATGTATTCCTTCCCACATACACAGGAATGTGAGATTGGCCTACATTAGCCAGCATTTTATTTGCCAAACGGGCCCGGTCCTCCGTCCGGCCGTAACAAGTGGTAATCCCTAAAATTTCATAGCGATCCTGCATGGTGAGTAGCAAACTCAGCGCATACGCATCATCAATATCATCTCCTAAATCACAATCAAAGATGATTTTTTGTTTTTGTTGGGCTAGCGCTTGCAACGAAATCAATAAGAGAAGGATCAATTTTTTCATGCTAAATCGGCTAAGTATGGCATGGAGGCCTGTGCCCCCAGTTGAGTAACGGAACGTGTTGCTGCTTCACAGGCAAATTGAATGGCGGATTCCCAGTCTTTGGCTTGACTTATTGCAACAGCCAATGCCCCGTTGAAGCAATCACCAGCGGCGGTTGTGTCAATGGCCTGAACCGGCTGTGCTGGTATGAAAAGCTTCGTTTCCGCCGACTGATAATAAGCTCCTTGCGAACCCATCGTGATAATGAAATGGCCTAAACCTTTATTGAGTAGATGCTGGGCCGCTTCTTGAGCTTTGGCTAATGAATCAACGGAAATACCCGTTAATAATTCCGTTTCTGACTCATTCGGAGTCAAGGCAAAAATATAGGGATAGATTTCGTCTGGTATTTCAGCTGCAGGAGCTGGATTCAAGATTACGTTGAGCCCTTTCTTGTGCGCCTTTTTGATCGTTTCCCAAACGGTCTGTAAGGGGGTCTCAAGTTGAATCAATAATACATCGCCTGCTTCAAAAAGCGCGTCCGCGTTTTCGATATCAGACATGTTCAAGGCACCATTAGCCCCTGAGGCTACTGTAATGCTATTCTCCCCTTGTGCATCGACATTTATTAATGCGACACCGGAAGGTAAATCTGCATCTGAAATCACGAATTCCGTATGAATGCCTTCCTGGATGAATTGCTGGCGTGCCATGTCGCCAAACACATCTTGGCCGACCTTACAAATGAAATGTACCTCTCCACCTAAACGTGCGGCTGCTACCGCTTGATTCGCCCCCTTCCCTCCTGGATTCATGAAAAAAGAGCCTCCTAGAATGGTTTCTCCGGGTTTGGGAATTCTTGCGGACTGAATAACCATGTCCGTATTTGAACTACCTACAACAATGATATTGGGCATGTAGATGCAGAATTAATTAACTCTAAATTACAATTAAATATCGATTTAGTATAAAAATGGCTAATTTTCCAACATGGAAACTAAAAACCGCATATTATCACTCGATGTTTTTCGAGGAATTACGGTCATGATGATGACGATTGTCAATAACCCTGGAGATTGGGGACATATTTATGCACCGTTGGAACATGCAGCCTGGAATGGTTGCACCCCCACGGATTTAGTTTTCCCATTTTTTCTGTTTATCGTAGGGGTGTCGGTTTCGCTAAATGCCAGACAAATCGTTCCTGGGACTAAAATTATTTCACGGACCTTGAGTCTTTTACTTCTGGGTTGGTTTTTAAGTTTTTTCTCCAAAATACACGTGTCCGATTGGACTGGCGTGTCCTTATTGCTCGTTCGTTTAGTGGCCACAAGCCTCGTTACGGTCTTATTTTTCACGGAATATACGCGTAAATTATCCGTTTTACTCGCGCTTTTCATCCTGGCTTTATTGCTTGCTTTTGGCGGATTTCCAGATTTCGAACATGTGCGATTACCGGGCGTGCTACCCCGCATTGCACTTGTTTATGCGGTATTAGCAAGCCTTCAAGGCCGAGTCTCCGCTCGTAGTCTAGTCATTGTTGCATGCGTATTATTAATTGCTTATTGGTTTATCATGACCCAAATTCCTGTTCCAGGAATTGGCACCGCGAATTTGCATGAAGGCACGAATTTAGCGGCCTATGTCGATCATTATGTACTGCCAGGACATTTGTGGTCGGTGACCAAAACCTGGGATCCCGAAGGAATTTTAAGTACAATCCCTGCTTTTGCTACAGGTATCTTGGGGATGTTGGCAGGAATGTATTTTCGCACCCAAACTCGCCTATTGGCGATGGCTGGCTTGGCATGTGTGGTATTGGGTGCTGTTTGGGATTTGTATTTTCCGATTAATAAAGCGCTTTGGACGAGCTCTTTTGTTTTGTTTTCTGGCGGCTGGGCCATGGTTCTACTTGCGCTGTTGTATTGGATTATCGATGTACGGGCAATATCAAATTGGACGAAACCCTTTGTCATTTTTGGCGTAAACCCCATGTTGGTCTTCTTCTTTTCTGGCATCATCCCGCGCGCCTTGAATATGGTTGAAATTGATGGGAAAGGCCTAACGTCTTTTCTTCAAGACTTCCTTTTCGCCTCCCGAATTTCAGATCCTTATATGGCATCTTTTGCTGGAGCGCTATGCTATTTGTTGATTTGGTATGTTATTCTACAGATCTTTTACCGGAGAGGGCGTGTTTTTAAGGTTTAAACAATCGGTTCTATTTTAAGTTAAAAAGAAATGAAATGTTATACGCCGTTGGATTTGCAGGCGATGGACCGATACCATCGCGCTAATTTTGTTAATTGTCTAAGTGGATTTAAGCCATCAACCTTGATTGTTACACAAGATGCAGCAGGCATATCCAATGTGGCTCTTTTTACGAACATTGTACATCTGGGCGCCGACCCCACGTTGATCGGGTTTATTAATCGCCCCAAAGAAGCCACGCCACACACGCTTAATAACATCGAATCAACCGGTTTTTTCACGATGAATCATGTCGCTAGCGGTCAAATCGAAGCGGCACATCAAACCAGTGCTAAATATCCGGATGGTGTTTCGGAATTCGATCATGTGGCATTAAACGAACTTAGGAGACCTGAATTTGCGATTCCATTCGTCGACGGAAGTCCCGTCCAATTGGGTATGAAATTGGTTGATATTATGCCCATTAAGCATAACGGCACCTATCTAGTTATCGGGGAGTTAGTCTGTGCTTTTTTAGATGAATCGAATGTTGCTTCCGATGGTTTTATTGATTTGGAGGCTGCGGGATCGCTGACGACTTTGGGTTTACAAGGATATTTTCAACCGAAATTCATACAAAAATTGGGTTATGCGCGCCCAAACGCTTAAAATTTCCTATTTTAGGTTCTTGAACCTAGTATAACAAGGAAATGAAAATTGATTTTATCCATCGGATACAGCACATTGGTATCCCCGCACACGACCTAGAAGTTTCCATCCCATTTTATGAGCGCTTGGGTTTTGAGAACGTGATGGAGTCTCCTTTTGAGTTTGACGGAGGATTTGGAACTTGTGTCATGATGAAAAATCACGAAGTCATTGTAGAATTGTACCAAATGCCCGCAAAGCAATTAGCCGAAGTTAAAGCGCGTTCGAACGGACATGTGGACCATTTTGCGATTGATGTAACCGATGTGGATCATGCCTTCGAAACCTTGAAAAAAGCGGGGTTTGAGATCTTAGAAGCGACGCCGACCTTCTTGCAATTTTGGAAAAATGGAACACGCTTTTTCAATGTGAAAGGCCCCTCCGGCGAGATCATTGAATTTAATCAAATACTCTAATGCGGGCTGCGTATTTATTAGGGCCTAAATCCATTGAATTTCGCGAGGTGGCGATTCCCCTGCCTGGTTCTGGGGAGCTGCGCGTTCGTTTGCAAGAAGTGGGTATTTGTGGGTCCGACGTCCATTATTATGGTGGGCACCGACCATTACCCGAACCCACGATTATCGGCCATGAAGGCTGGGGCTACATTGATGCAGTCGGCTCAGGCGTTCAACGCCAGCTCGGAGAACGCGTGGTGATCGATCCCAATGCTCCCTGTGGGAAATGTAAATATTGCCAACGAGGTCAAGCGACGGTTTGTCCAAATAAACGAACGATTGGTTTAAATGCACCAGGCTGTTTTGCGGATTATGTGGTTTTACCAGCGGAATTTGCTCACGTACTTCCGGATGTAATTTCTTCAGTAGATGCCGTGACGATTGAACCCACAGCTGTTGCCTATCATGCGTTAAAAAAGGCGTCCTTGAAATCTGGGGATGCGATTTACGTCTTGGGTTTGGGAGCGATAGGCATGTTGATTACGCATTTGGGAGTCCAACAAGGTTTAAGGGTTTTCGCCGGAGATTTAAATCAGATATTGTTGGAAAAAGCCTATGCCTTTGGAGCTGAAAAGGGCGATTGGAAGCAAGCGGATATTCGCGTTGTTTTTGAATGTACAGGTTCCGCAGTTGCAACAACGCAATTGTGTTCGGATGCGCCACGTGGTGCCAAAATCATCCTACTGGGTTTGTCGGAAAAACCGGCGAGCTTTACGCCATTGGATTTAGTTCGTCGGGGAATTTCCATGGAAGGCTCTTTGATTTATGACCATCCTACCGATTTCCAAACAGTGATCCAGCTCATCGCAGATGGGAGAATTCACCCCGGAAAAATTATTTCTAAATACATTCCCTTAGCCGATGTACAAGCAGGCTTAGAAGCTGCCACGCATGGTCATCCCGGAAAAATCGTTGTACAAATCGCATGAAAAATTCGATGTCTTGGCTCCAAATCGGAGTAGTTGCCCTATGCTTTTTATTGAATTTCAATGACGGCATCGATGTGCTTTTGGTTTCCTTTACAGGGGCTGAAATCATGCAAGAATTCGGTCTTTCCAATGCGGAATTAGGCTATATTTTCAGTTCCGGCTTAGGAGGTATGACGGCTGGTTGTTTTGTTTTGGCTCCTTTGGGTGACCGAATCGGTCGGAGGAAGATTTTCTTGATTTCTTTAGCCCTGATAAGCCTAGGTATGTTATCGGTTTATTTTGCGTCGAGTTATGGTTTATTGTTGGTTTTTCGGGCCCTCACGGGACTGGGCATCGGCGGAATTTTGCCCAATTTAGCGACGGTGGCATCGGAGTTTTCGACAGACAAAACCCGCGATTTTAATGTTGGAATCGTTCAAGGGGGTTGGCCGCTTGGCGCGATATTGACTGGATTCGCTAGTGCATGGATCGTGCCGGAATTTGGCTGGCGTTTGGCATATTTATCTGCAGGTTTATTCGCCTTGACGATGTTGTTTGGTGTGTATTTTGTCCTTCCTGAATCTCCTGCATACTTAAATCGAGACAAAATGCAAGTGAGTCGTTCTTCCTGGCGAGACTTGTTTGTGCCTGAATTCCGACAAGCTACCATTTATTTATGGTTGGCCACCTTTTTTGGATTCATCACCTTGTACACGGTCTTGAGCTGGGTGCCTATTCTTGCCAAACAAACAGGGATGCCCTTTGAGTTAGCCACTTATATTGGAACGGCGATGAATCTCGGGGCCTTTTCGGGGGTATTTGTGATGGGGATTTTGATTGGTCGGGTAGGAATCAAACGCGTGATTTTGATTTACGTTTTACTCGCTTTTGTGCTGTTGAATTTATATGGGAACCTTGAGCAAGATTTTGTGCTCAAATTTGCGCTGACCTTTGGCATTGGCTTTTTCGTGCAAGGAGGCTTTAATTCAATGTACCCTGCCTCGACAAGAATTTATCCTTCAGAAATTCGATCAACGGGTGTGGGATTAGCGATGGGTATGGGACGTTTTGGGGCTATATTAGGGCCGAGTTTATTTGGTTTGATGGCGGATTCGGGGGCGAGCATCTCGATGCGCTTCGTATTATTCTCGCTACCGATTGTCTTGGCGGCCTTGTTTATTAATCGGATTAAATCGGAGAATTTGTAGTAGAGTCGCGATACTTCGCGTCTTTCCCCCTAGGTTAAAACCTGGGGTTTACAAACCCTAACCCTAGGCTTTAGCCTGGGGAATTCAAAAGGCTAATGGAACGCAAAATCTAGGCATGATATCCAATGTCCAACGCCTAAAGTCCAACGTCCAGCGATTAATCCATTAACGCCTTCCCTTTCGTCTCCGGCAAATAAATCATCCCGATAATCACCGTCATCGCTGATAGCGCAATGGGATAGAAGATTCCTGAGAAATTCGAATGCGTCACTGCCCCAAGCCATGTGGCAACGAAGGGGGCACATCCGCCAAATATTCCATTGGCGAAGTGATAGGGAACCGACAACGACGTATATCGAATTTTGGTTGGGAATAATTCTACCAAAAATGCCGCGATGGGGCCATAAGCCATGGACGCAAAAGTCACCAAACAGGTACAAATGAACGCTAATTCGATTTTACCCTTCATTGTTAATTGATAAGCATCATTGACCAAAGTACCCTCTTGATCCACAATGTCCGACATCCACGCAAAGAGAGGATAGTAGAATATGGCAGCTAGGGCCATGCCGCCCAACATGATTTTCTTGCGGCCTACGCGATCCGATAAGCTTCCAAAAACCACAAATAAGGGCGTGCCCACAACCAAAGATGCGGCAATGATTAAATTAGTCGTCGTGAAATCAACTTTCAAAATCTTATTAATAAAGATCTGGGCATAAAATTGCCCAGTATGCCAAACAACGCCTTGGCCAACAATCGCGCCAAACATCGCGATGAGCATCAAGCGGCGGTTTGCTTTCGAAGCAAAAGCCTCTCTTAGTGGATTTTCGGATAGACGACCTTCTTGTTTCAATTTCGAGAACAGCGGTGACTCGTGCATGTTCCGACGAATGAAATATGAAACGATGACAAGAATTCCGGATAAAGCGAAAGGTACACGCCAGCCCCAATCTTTAAAAACAGCATCGCCCAAAAGGTTTTGGCATACTAAAATCACAACAATGGACACGAAAAATCCAAGAGTTGCGGTGGTTTGAATGTAAGCAGTATATTTTCCGCGTTGCGCATCCGGGGCATATTCGGCCACATACGTAGCCGCGCCGCCGTATTCTCCGCCTAGCGCGAGTCCCTGTATGATGCGAAGTAAAAGTAAAATCGCTGGAGCAACGAGACCAATTTCACTATAGGATGGGATTAATGCGATGGCAAAGGTCGAACCTCCCATGAGGAGTAAGGTCAATAAAAAGGTGTACTTCCTTCCGATTTTATCGCCCAATCTACCGAACAAAATTCCTCCAAAAGGCCGTGCGACAAATCCCGCTCCGAATGCCGCAAGTGTGGATAAAAATGCTGCTGTTGGGTCGTCTTTCGGGAAAAATGAAAGGGATATGATCGCTGATAAACTACCGAAGATGTAAAAATCATACCATTCGATGACGGTTCCCACTGAGGAGGCAATGATGACTTGCCAAAGTTTTTTTACGGGTATCTTATTGTTGTCGAATATAGGAGCGGCTTCTTGCATGTGTAAATTTTAGCTGATAGGCTGCCGGGGTATATGAACCTGCAGTAGCGGTACAAAAAACAAAAAAATCTCCCAAAAATCCTATCTACTTCCTGATAATCCTATCCAAAAAAATCATAATTTGCTCTTTCTAAACCTACTATCCATGAAGAAGTTAACCCTTTTATTTGCCCTTTTGGCAAGTTTTCAGGCTGTAAGCCAACAATACACACCCTCCGACGCGAATTTAGCTGAACGTCAAGCTTTTCAAGACCGTAAATACGGAATGTTTATTCACTGGGGTTTGTCCAGCATGTTAGGCGATGGCGAATGGGTCATGAACAACAAAGGCATTTCGAAAAATGATTACGGTCGGCTTATGCCTGCGTTTGACCCAAGTAAATTTAATGCGGATGCCTGGGTTAGCATCGCCAAAAACGCCGGCATGAAATACATCATTTTCATCACGCGCCATCACGATAGTTTCTCCAACTGGGACACTAAGCAATCGGATTGGAAAATTACGAATACCCCTTTCCACCGGGATGCCTTAAAAGAATTAGCGGAGGCGTGTAAAAAGCAAGATATGAAACTCGGTCTATACTATTCGACCTTGGATTGGTACCGCGATGATTATCCCTTTGAAACCGGTCGGACCGGGCAAAAAAGCGGTCGCAAGGGCAAAGGCGATTATACTTCCTACCTGAAATTCATGAAGGCACAATTAACAGAGCTATTAACAAATTATGGAGAGATCCATAACATTTGGTTTGATGGACATTGGGATCAAACGAATCCGGAGGGAAGCGCGGATCGCAAGGCGCGCATCGACTGGAAATACGATGAAATTTATAGCCTGATTCATCAATTACAACCCGCTTGTTTAATTGGGAATAACCACCACTTAGACCCGATTCCTGGGGAAGACTTCCAAATGTTTGAGCGCGATTTGCCAGGCGAGAACCATTCAGGATTAAGCTTCCAACAAGCTTCTGCGCTACCTTTAGAAACATGTGAAACAATTAATGGCGCTTGGGGATATAACATCACGGACCGTCGTTTCAAGACGCCGAAGCAAATCATTCATTTGTTGGTCGGCGCGGCTGGACGTAACGCAAACCTATTATTAAACGTAGGGCCGATGCCCACGGGAGAAATCCAGCCGGAGTTTACGGATTCTTTGGCAGTAGCTGGTCGCTGGTTGAAAGGTCACGGCGAATCCATTTATGGTACGCGTGGTGGCCCCTTAAGTCCACAAACCTGGGGCGTGACGACACAAACTGATACCCACGTGTATGTACATTTATTAAAGCGCCCACAGGATGAAACAATTTATATACCAGGTAGTTATAAAAAAAGTCCTGTAGGAATGTTGGGGGAAACCCAGACATTGGTAACTAATGTAGAAAAAAATGGTATCCACATCGATGTAAAACAGCTTCCGCCGTACCGAATTGATTTGGTTTTAAAGTTAGAAAAAGCCAAATAATTCCTTGAAAAACGAAGATTCTGATTATTTTTGTGGCCTATCTTTTTTTGCGAAAAATCAGATAACCGACCTGAACAATTTAACAATAAAACTATGCTTAACAGAAGAGATGCTGTCTCGAGAATAGCGATGCTCGTTGGAGGCGTTTTTAGTGCCCCTACCTTGTTTGCTATGGAGGCAAAAAAAGCAGGTATTGTCGCGGAAGCGGGTACCTTTACTTTGACTGATAGCCAGCGCAAAATCGTTGCAGCTGTGGCTGAACACATTATTCCAAAAACCTCAACAGCCGGTGCGATCGAAGCAGGTGTTCCTCCTTTCATTGAAATGATGTTGAACGATTGCTACAAAAAACCTGAGCATGTAAGTTTCAAAAAGGGTGTTGATAATTTAGCCAAAGCGAAATTCTTAGATCAATCGCATGATGCGCAAGTAGCTATGTTGACTTTGTTAGAAGCTGATACGAAAGAGTTAATGAAATCGTATGCTACGAGCAAAGTGAAAGTAGGGGATAACGTAGATAAAGATGTATTAGAAGGGGCTGGTGGTGTTCCTTTCTGGCGTGTCATGAAGGAATTGACTTTGTTAGGATACTACACATCTGAAAAAGGCATCGAAGGTTCTTTCGAGTACCATCCTGTTCCAGGCAAGTTTGAGGTAATTTCAAACATGAAGCCTGACCAAAAATCATTTGTTTATTAATCCCAAATCCTACGAGAAAATGAATCTTAATATAGATGCAATCAAGAGCCAAACATTTGACGCAATCGTCATTGGATCCGGTATTTCGGGTGGTTGGGCTGCAAAAGAATTAACAGAAAAAGGCTTGAAAGTTGCCGTGATGGAACGTGGTCGCGAGATCAAACACATCGAAGGCTACGAAACAGCGATGAAAAACCCTTGGGAATTCGACCACCGCGGTCGGCCGACCAACATGGCTGCTGAAGAATATTGGGCAGGAATGCGTACTGGCTACACGCCAGCGGAGGAGCATCGTTACTTATTCGAAAATGACAAGCAAAATCCTTACATTGAAAAGAAAGGTGGATTCGACTGGATTCGCGCTTACCACACAGGAGGTAAATCTTTATTATGGGGTCGTCAAACCTACCGTTGGAATCGCGAAGATTTCTTAGCGAATGAAAAAGAAGGCATCGGAACACCTTGGCCAATTGGCTACGATGATTTGGCTCCTTGGTATTCGTACGTGGAGAAATTCGCGGGTATTTCTGGTCAAGCAGAAGGCTTAGATGTATTGCCTGATTCGGATTTTTTGCCAGCCATGCAAATGACTGCTCCGGAGGTTCACTTCAAAAATGCTGTGGATAAGAAATTAGGTCGCCCAGTGACGGTAGGTCGTGTCGCGCACTTAACAAAGCCTGGCAAACAACACACAGACTTAGGTCGTTCTTCATGTAATTATCGTAATAAATGTATGCGTGGATGTCCATATGGAGCTTATTTTAGCTCTTTGTCGGCAACCTTGCCTGCAGCGCAACGGACCAATCGTTTGACGATGATTCACAATGCGATTGTTGCGGAGATTATCTACGATGAGAAATCACAAAAAGCAAAAGGGGTTCGTGTCATTGACCAAAACACCTTGGAGCATAAGGAATACTACGCGAAAATTATTTTCGTAAACGCAGGTGCGATTGGGTCTACATCCATCATGATGAACTCGAAATCAAACCGCTACCAAAATGGTTTGGGTAATGATTCTGACCAATTAGGTCGTAACATTATGGACCATCATTTAGGAGTAGGTGCTTCAGCAACAGTAGAAGGATTTGAAAAAGATTACATGTTTGGTAATCGTCCAAATGGATTATACATTCCGCGTTACCGTAACTGGGGCAAGGATAAGCGTGGTTACACACGTGGTTTCGGTTACCAAGGTGGTGCAAGCCGCGAAGGTTGGGGCCGTGGCGTGGGTCAAGATGGTTTCGGAGCGCAGTTCAAAGAGAGCTTAACGCATCCAGGTCAATGGACTGTTGGTTTTGGTGGTTTTGGTGAGATTTTACCAGATCCAAACAACCGTTTCACGTTAAGCGATCAAAAAGATAAGTGGGGATTACCTATCCTTTCATTTGAAGCTAATTTTGGCGAGAATGAAATGAAAATGCGTCAAGATATGATGAACGATGCGGCTGAAATGTTAGAAGCTGCAGGTTTCAAAAACATCAACGCGTACAATGGTCAAAATACACACATCGGTTTGGGTATTCACGAAATGGGTACAGCACGTATGGGAACATCTGTGAAGAACTCGATTGTGAATAAGCACAACCAAGTACACGAAGTGAAAAACGTATTCATGACGGACGGTGCTGCAATGGCATCTGCTTCGTGTGTGAATCCTTCATTAACGTATATGGCAATGACAGCGCGTGCTGCCGACTTCGCTGTACGTGAATTGAAAAAAGGAAACCTTTAAGATTTTTCCTAATTATATGAAAGCCCGAGGACATTCCTTGGGCTTTTTAGTTTATCAATCTTTCGTCAAAGGAAATTATATTTCTAATTTGTTCAATCGCGCGCATTTTCAGGCCAAAATTCTTCGCAAAAATGATAATTCAAGAAATATCTGAGCGAATGCATTGCAAATGTTCACGTATTTTTAAATATTCCCGTATGAAAAATTCACCTAACCCTAATCATCATGAAAACAAAACATCTTTTTTCAGTCCTCCTGATTAAGTCCCGACAATCCAAACGCATGTCACAACAACAAGTTGCTTCTGCCGTGGGAGTTAGTCAAAGTGCTTACAATTATTGGGAATCCGGGAAACATTATCCAAATGCACAAAAGCTATACAATCTAACACGCGTGCTGAGTATTCCAATCGATGAAATGATTGGTGTTTAAGCCTGCTAAATCCTTGACGTTTTCCAGCGTCAAGGATTTTTTTTACCTTTAAGCTATGTTGATTTCCCGCATTAGTTTTTTCCTGCTTTTCACTAGCCTGCTTTGGGCATGTAAACCTACTGTCGAAGAAAGTGCCAAACCGGTCTTTTATCCCTGGGAAAAATACCTCACCGCACAGATTGATTCACTCAGCAGACATCCACAATCGGTTCATAAAACCATTTTGCTAGATGGGAGGAAAGAGGAAAAACAAGTTAACAACATGGACTGGAAACAGGAGTGGGCGATGTTCCTGCATGCCGACTTGAATAAACCCGCTGCCGCATCCGGCTATGATAATCTATCCGAGGACGGTTTTGTTTGGTATTCGCTGAAATCGAATGAAAACCTAGCAGTTAAGAAATTGTACATTCAGTTGGATGCATTAGATCGACCGGCCAAAGTCGAAATTGAAATTGACGAAAAGAATTTCCTTTTCGAAACACATAAAAAATTACACATGAACTTTACCGATGGACGAGTTCAGACGTATTCGATCGAAGGATCCCAACAAATGCGATGGATGTCACCCACGCACTATCAACTCATGGGCGTCTTACTCCCCAAATAAGCCACTGGATAAATAGCGATCACCGCGGTCGCAAATGATACAGACAATGAGCCCCTCTTCTATTTCGTGGGCTAGTCGGACACTCGCCGCAACGCCACCGCCACTGCTCATACCACCAAAAACGCCTTCTACCTTCGCCATCCGACGGGTCATTTCCGTTGCCTCTTCTTCCGAGATATCCATGATGCGATCGACGCGTTCAGGTTGGTATATTTTCGGTCGATATGCTTCTGGCCAACGGCGAATTCCGGGAATTTTAGATCCCTCCGTAGGCTGACAGCCTATAATCTGAATCGCGGGATTCTGCTCTTTCAAATACATCGAGGTTCCCATGATGGTTCCCGTTGTACCCATGGAACTGACAAAATGGGTGATTTTTCCTTGCGTATCCCGGTAAATTTCGGGGCCTGTTGATTTGTAATGCGCTAAATAATTATCAGGATTTTCAAATTGATTTAACAAAACGAAGTTACCTGTTGCCGCTTTTTCCACCGCGTAATCACGTGCCGATTCAATACTTTCTGTTAGAGTTACTTTGGCCCCAAAAGCTTCCATGGTGAGCACGCGCTCCCGGGTTGAATTCGATGGCATCGCTAATTCGATTTCTAAATCATATAAACGTGCGATCATTGCCAAGGCAATCCCCGTATTTCCGGAAGTCGCCTCGATTAATTTCATGCCCGGTTTGATGTCCCCGCGTTTCAAGGCCGATTCAATCATGTTTTTGGCTGCACGATCCTTTACGGAACCTCCTGGGTTATTACCTTCCAGTTTACCCAAAATTCGAACATTGGGGTTATTATGTAATTTATTTAAATCAACGAGGGGCGTGTTGCCCACTAAATCCAATAAAGCAGCCATCTTATTCTTGAATGATTTTTTGATTTTCTTGATGATAAATTTTCGTATTGGGTGCCACACTACGTGTCAACCAGACATTGCCTCCAATAATGGAATTTGCACCTACAATCGTGTCGCCACCAAGAATCGTAGCGCCCGAATAGATGACTACGCCATCTTCGATGCTTGGGTGGCGTTTCGTTGATGCCATGGTTTTATCTACGGAAAGTGCCCCGAGCGTTACCCCTTGATAGATTTTCACGCGTTTCCCTATCACACAAGTTTCCCCTATTACAATACCGGTTCCATGGTCCATGAAAAAATATTGGTCAATCTGAGCCCCTGGGTGAATATCAATACCCGTTTTGGAATGGGCATATTCGGTTAGAATACGGGGAATCAAGGGGACATTTTCTGCATGTAATCCATGTGCTAAACGGTAGAATGCTAAGGCATAGAATCCAGGATATGTCCGGATGACTTCATAATCTGTCGTAGCCGCAGGGTCTCCATTAACCATCGCTTCAACATCCGTTAAGAGCAATTGATAAATGCCAGGAATTCGTTCCATGTACCTCGACGTAATGTTTTGTGGCGTGTCGGCTAATTTATCTGCCATGTCGTGCAATAAGCTTTCTAGCCCATTTTCAATCGACTCCCAAACCATCTTTAAGTCATCTATTTCGCATATTTGTTTCCTTGCTTGTTCAGGGAATAGCGTAAGTACGATTTTGGTGAATAGTTTTTTTATGTCGGAGGTTGCCGGAAACGATTCCGTGTTTACGTGACGGTCGAGTAGTTCCGATAAGAATTTTTCAGGTAACATAGGCATTATGAAAATCGAGTTTGGCAAAGGGGATGAGCCATGACAGCATCCGTTTGTAGGCTTGTATCTAAGGTATTGATGATAATCTCTTGAATTTGTTCAGGCAAGCGTTGGTGTAAACCATGCACATAAGCCTTGTCGTAATAACTCAACGTGATGGCGGCCACTTGCATAAAATCATCTATTTCTAAAGCGTCTAATGCATTTTTGTAGAAATCTCCACCGAGGCGTTTTTTGATTTTGCCTACGGCGTGCGCGAGTGCCTCTTTGGGATAATGTGCATACACCTCAACCAAATGAGGCAATCGGTATTCCGCCGCAATGTCTAAAAATAAAATCGGAGCCGAACGAAGCTGCGAATACAAGCCCAACGGCATAAATACTTGCCCGATGTGCCTACTTTCATCTTCTATCCAAATGGGCTTGCTGTAATCCATTTGTCGGAGTTGAGCAACTACTTCATTTTCAAAATGTTCGCTCGTAGGCTGTGGGGCTAAGCCTAAATGTCCGAAAACAGATCCTCTGTGGTGCGCGACACCTTCTAAATCAATTACCTGCGCGCCTCTTTTTTGCATCTCAAGCAAAATATCCGTTTTACCACTGCCTGTTTTGCCTCCCAAAACGACAAAGGGTATTTGTCGGTCAAATTCGCTAAGTACATAATTTCGATAAGCTTTATACCCACCCACGAGTATTTTGACTTTTAAGCCTGCTGTTTCAAATAACCAGGACATGCTGCCGGAGCGCATGCCGCCACGCCAACAATGCACGAGTATCGTGTTGTCAACGGCTATTTTTTTTGCCATTTTAACCCACTTCGCAAGTTTAGGCCCTACAATTTCGAGGCCCAACTCGATGGCTTGATCTTTTCCGATTTGTTTGTAGGTTGTCCCTACTTTTGCTCGTTCAGCATCATCAAATATAGGGAAGGAAATCGCCCCCGGAATATGGGCACGCTGAAACTCTCCCGGTGACCGAACATCCAAAATTGGATAGTGGTTCGCCGCGTTTAAAAATGCCTCAGGACTTAGTTTTTCAGGCATCTTTTTCGGGTAAATACATGACAAATAATTCAAATGTAAGCGGGTCTAACACCGCTAGCAAATCTGCTAGTAATGTTGGATAATTCAATAAAAATTCAAGGAAGTTGGTATGGCGCTCTTGCCAATTCCCTTCCGGGAATAGTTTCTCTTTGAGGGCTTGTATTTGACCTAATCCTACTGTTTGGTTACGCTCCTCTGCTTTTCGCATTTTCTTGGTCAAACGCTCAAGCCCTTTTTGCCAGCGTGTTTCTTCCGCCAAGACGGAAGCTTCCAAGGTCTCGTCAATGGCTTGTGCTTTTTGGGCAATTTTCGACATTAACGTTGAGAGGCGCTCTTGTTCGTTTCCTAGGTCTAAAGCATGTTTGGTATGCTTGTCGACAAATTGCTGTTTCAGGCTGCGCTCATCTTGGAATATATCTGGGATACTTATTTCCAGTTTTTCCAACCGAGCGGCTTCCAAAGGAGGAATGATCACACCAAAATTACGCGGAAGCAAAATGGGAAACGGGACTTGGTGTAAATCGAAAATTTCTTTTAATTGAAACCAATAAGCCACTTCCGCCGCACCGCCTAAATAGGCTAAATTTGGTAAGATTGTTTCTTGATAGATTGGTCGCAAGGCTACATTGGGACTAAACCGCTCAGGGTGCGCTTCTATTTCTGCCTTCAATTCATTTTCACTGAACCGGAGGGCTTGATTTAGGACTTTAAAGGCATCTCCTTGCTTTTCGATTCGTTCCCGAACGCCATCCAGCATATAGAAGAAATTAATCTCCCGCGCGTAAATTTGTGGACTGTAACCCAAATTTGTTAAAATAGCATTGCTTGCATTAACACAGTCAAGATGCTTATTTTCCAGTAAATCTGCTTGCATGACAGGGATGAAGCTTCTTTTTAGTCGGGCATCATCCGCATCCAGACAAATCAATCCTTCTTGTCCAAAAAGTGTATGCATGTACAAGCGAACAGCGGCTGAAAGGCTCGTAGCATCTGCATAGCTTTCTTTGAAAACAGGAATGCCACTGGGTAATTCAGCCCAAATGCTGCTTAATCCTGCGATATCAAAGCGTCCAACGGGTCCTTTTTGATCCGTATCCCATTGGATTTTCTTGCCAAATAGGTGGAAATGATTGATTTCATCCCAGTCATGGTCTTCTGATGCCATCCAATAGACCGGAATAAAATTGTAGTCCGGATAGGCTTTTTTCAGTTGCCTCGACAAATTAATCGTGGAGATAATCTTGAAAATCACATATAGTGGACCCGTAAATAAATTGAGTTGATGTCCTGTGGTAACGGTAAAGGTATTAGGATCTTCAAGTGATTTAAGATTTGGGATATTTGATAGACCTTGGTATTGTTCTTTTAAAACTTGTACCAACAACGATCTGTTTACTGATTTTTTGGAATTGATTTGTGCCTGAAACGAAGCGATGTTCGGCGCATTGCCATACAAGGGTTTTAATGCCTGATCACCTGCTAGATAGTTTTTTAGCAGTTTGCCGAAGCCTTTTATTTGATCGAGCGGATATGTTTTTGTTTGCATTGGCCTTATATGTTGGACTCCATTAAGTAAAAACCCAATAGATTTCCGGAAAGTTCGAACGAAATTAAATATATTTAAGCGAAATTTGTGGTTCTATACCAATCGAATGAGATTTTTAATTCCCCTTTTATTCTTCATGAGTAGTTTTGTAGGCTTTGCACAGCAAACGCCTCAGTTCACGCAGTTTATGATGAATAAATATGTTTACAATCCTGCCTTTGCAGGTTTTGAAGATTATGTTGACATCAAATCGGGATTTCGTTCACAATGGACAGGTATAAATACCTCGAATAAGACTGCCTATGTTACTGCAAATTTAGCTTTGGACAAATCGGACCGTACGTCTAATGGTCGGACCCCATTTATGTCAAAGACAATTCGTCGGAACTTTTCCCCAACCTATATTCGACAAAAAACCAAGCGCAGCGGTTTTCACCAAGGCATTGGAATTCAGGCTTATTCGGATCAAATAGGGGGATTGACGAGTAATTCCATCGCAGGAACCTATGCTTACCACCTTTCTGTAGGTGGTGAAAACAAAGTAGCTGTGGGCGCCACAGCGGGTTATTATTTTCGCACGTTGAATATGTCAGGCTTCAACGTCAAAGACCCGGGTGATCCCTTTATCATGTACCAAGATCAAAACTTGCCCGCTTTGACTCCCAGTGGTCAAGTTTCGGGTGGACAATCTTTGGTCAATGTAGGAGCCTTGTATTACAATCGAAATTTTTACATCGGTCTATCTGCTAACCAGTTAATATTTGATAGCTTTAGTTACCTACGAACAAGCAATGGTTCGGATACCTTGACGCGTAAAACGTTTTATCCGGATGAGGCTGACGCTTACAAGGTATTTAACCAAGCGCTTTTGCTAGGAACGACCAATCCCAACATTTTCTTACAGGCAGGTATGGAATTAAAATCGGGGGAATTTTGGACGTATTCCCCTTCTATTTTAATTAAATACATGAAGGGGGTATCCTTAGGGATGGAAGCAAATATGCGCGTAACATTCAATGAAGCGATTTGGACGGGGGCAACTTACCGGCATCAAGAAGCGATTGGATTATTGTTTGGGATGCACTTGAGCCAACAAGTCAACTTAACCTATTCCTACGAAACGCATGTAAATGGGCCTATGCAAGCATCATTAGGCTCACATGAATTGGTGTTAGCCTTGAAATTTAGAAATAAGGTTTACAGCGTAGATCCTGCCTATTAATTTTTTTTGTAGCGCTGATAAGCACTTTCCGGAACTGGACTTTCGATGTCCTTTAATTCTTGTACGGGTTTTTCCCAATTGAGATATCCTCTTCTCCAAGCAAATGCAAGTCCTAAACTTAGAATTCCTACAAACAATAACATTTCCCACAGGGCATAGGTGGACCAAGCGGGAATCGCTCGCAATGACTTTTGGCTAAAAACCACTGCCCAAGGAAATAGGAATACTAATTCCACCTCGAATAACACAAATAGTAATGCAACCACATAAAAACGAGGGTTAAACCGGGTATTGGCGTTTCCAATCGGCTCTTCTCCTGATTCGTAGGTGCTCAGTTTTTCTACATTAGGTCGGTTAGGACGTATGAAACTAGCAAGTGTTAGGATCAACCCTAAAAAGGCGATACCCGCTAGTAGGAAAGCAGCAACATATCCAAATTGTTCGATCATTTGCGCAATTTCAAATAACCCTTAATCAGGGTAAATGTCGTAATCCCAAGGAAAAATAGAATGATGTATTGGACGTAATTGATAATCCAAGGGAAGTATTGTCCCATGTAATAACCTCCGGCAACTAAGATACCAACCCACATGGCGCCGCCCACAATATTCAACAAAATGAAGCTATACCAGGTCATGTGACTGATTCCCGCTAAAATGGGAGTAAAAGTGCGCACGACGGGTAAAAATCGACTGATGACCAATGCCATAAATCCATATTTTTCGAAAAATTCGCGGGTAGAATCGAGGTGCTTCTTTTTGAAAAATAAGCTATCAGGCCTTCGCTGCAAGGATTTTCCAAAGAATCTCCCGACGAGGTAGCCGAGTAAGGACCCGAGGACTGCAGCTAGAAATATACTTAATAAAATGGTGGTTAAAGGTTCTTTCAATACCCCTGTACCTCCAAAAACGCCGGTAAGAAATAATAAATAGTCGCCAGGTAAGAAAAAAGCAAAAAACAAGCCATTTTCAGCGAATACGATACAGGTGATAACAAAAAGGCCGGAGCGAATGATTGTTTCTGAATCAGTTAATTGATGCCACAAAAGATTTATTTCATCCATAATTTTTTCCCTTCAACGAAGGGTTTGGCCTTATTCTCAATTGTTTAAATAAATTGAGCCTATAAATATCCAATAAATTTCGAATTTTTTCTACATTTGAGAGATGAAAAATGTAATCGCTTTTTTCTTGTTCATGCTTTTCTTCTCTGGGAGTCTCATTCCCAAAGTCGGATTGGAACAATCATTTAAAGCGAATGAGTTACTCAAACATTTCCAAGATCACAAAAAAATTTCCGGTACGTCATTCCGCTTTGTCGATTTTCTTTGGCTGCATTATGCGGCTGATTCAAAGCATACAAAGACAACCAAACATCCAAGCTTGCCTCAATTCGATTTTTCTGGCGTTGCTGGTTTTGTGCTCCCTGTATTTCAATTACTTTTAATGATCCCCATGACGTTTCTTCTGCTTCGTCGCTTACGAATGTTTTGGGAAAATCAGTACCAATTTTCATTGGAACGTGTATTAATTGCGCCTCCCCGGGTATAAGAAGGTTGTCTTTCAATTTTCTTACGTAATTACATACTATGATTAATTCCATTATTTCATTCAGTATCCGCAACAAATTAGTTGTCGGTTTATTTGTCTTAGGACTCGTTTTTTGGGGAGGGTATTCCCTAAGTAAACTTCCTATTGACGCCCTTCCTGATATTACTTCGAATCAGGTACAGGTTATCACGCAATCGCCGGCGCTTGCCGCTTCTGAGGTAGAGAAATTTATTACCTACCCCTTGGAGATATCGTTGCGAACCATTCCGAATGTTAAAGGTATTCGGTCCGTTTCGCGGATGGGACTTTCCATTATCACGGTCGTTTTTGATGATGCCGTCGCGATGGATGTGGCACGCCAACAAGTTTCTGAGAAACTCAAAGGGGCCGAGCCTTATCTCTTAAGTGGCGCGGGGGTTCCTGAAATGGCGCCCATCACCACGGGACTTGGGGAGTTTTTTCAATATACCCTTGAGGTCGAACCCGCATTCAAAGACCAATATTCGCTAGCGGATTTACGCACCTACCAAGATTGGATTGTCAAACGTCAATTATTGGGCATCTCAGGTGTTGTCGAAGTGTCGTCTTTTGGAGGTCATTTGAAAGAGTATGAGGTAGCGGTAAATCCCGAACGACTACGAGCGATGCACGTAACAGTTAATCAGATTTTTACGGCACTTGAAAATAATAACGCAAATTCGGGTGGGAGTTACTTGGAGAAGGGAACTGATGTCTATTTCATTCGGACAGAGGGGATGCTTTCGAGTCTATCGGATGTGGAGAACGTCGTCGTAGACCAACGAGGTCCTTCAGGGACTCCTATCCTTGTAAAGGACGTTGCGACCGTACAGTTTGGTAAAGCGGTGCGTTATGGGGCCATGACACGTAATGGAGAAGGAGAGGTCGTAGGCGCGGTGATGTTATTACTCAAGGGAGCAAGCGCGAACGAAGTGGTTCAAGACGTCAAAGTCCGCATGGAAGAAATTCAAAAAACGATGCCGCAAGGGATTAAAATCGTTCCTTTTTTAGATCGAAGTATATTGATTGGCAAGGCTATTTCCACCGTTGAGAAGAATCTAATCGAAGGGGGATTAATTGTTATATTTATCCTAGTCTTGCTATTAGGGAATCTCCGTGCGGGCTTAATTGTAGCCTCCGTGATTCCACTATGTTTGTTGTTCGCTTTTGCGATGATGCATATTTTCGGGGTTTCAGCGAATTTGATGAGCCTTGGAGCCATTGACTTTGGCTTGATTGTAGATGGAGCCGTCATCATCGTGGAGTCCATTATTCATCGACTCCATGCGCACAAGAAGGGGGAAATGCTTTCTCAACACGAAATGGATGAAGAAGTGGGGATTTCCGCCAAAGCAATATTTCAGTCGGCGGCATTTGGTGTTATCATCATTTTGATCGTGTATTTCCCAATCATGGCCTTGGGTGGAATTGAAGGCAAAATGTTCAGGCCCATGGCCCAAACCGTAAGTTTTGCCATCGTGGGAGCCTTGATTCTTTCGTTGACCTATGTTCCGATGGCCTCTGCTTTATTCTTGAGTAAGAAAATCGACCATAAGGTTACCATCGCTGATCGAATCATGAATGCGATGTTTAGTCGCTATAAACCGATGGTAGATTGGGCTTTTCGTAAACCCAAAGTTGTGATCATTGCCTCATCTATATTATTGGTGGGGAGCATCGGTCTTTTTACCACCTTGGGAGGTGAGTTTATACCCGAATTGAATGAAGGAGATTTTGCGGTGGAAGTTGTTCTTCCGACCAACGCATCTTTGAGTCAAAGTATTCATGTAAATACGGAAGCACAAAAGCTATTGATGAAGCAATTTCCGGATGAAATCATGCAAGTTGTTTCACGGATAGGAGCGTCTGAAATTCCGACGGACCCTATGGGGATTAATGCTTGTGATTTATTGATTATCTTGAAAGAACCAAGTGTCTGGAAGAAAGCGGATAGTATGGAAGAACTCGAGGCTAAAATGGACGATGCGCTAAATGCTTTTCCTGAAGTTAATTTCGAGTTTACACAACCCATTCAAATGCGATTCAACGAATTGATTGCAGGGGTAAAATCGGATATTGCCATCAAGATTTTTGGTGAAGATTTAGGCTTATTGTATGAGCATGCTACAGATGCGGCTCGCCATATGCGCAATATTGAAGGTGTGGGAGATATTAAAGTGCAACAAATTGATGGGATTCCTCAATTGGTCGTGAAATTCAATCGGGCCAAATTAGCACAATATGGACTAAACGTTCAGGCCATTAACCAATTGGTTAAAACGACATTTGCCGGCGAAACTGCTGGAATCGTCATGGAGGGCGAAAAACGCTTTGATTTGGTTGTCCGCATGGATTCTTTGCACCGCCAGGATATTCAGAACCTACGTGAATTGTACATTGAATTACCTGGTGGTGGTCAAATTCCGCTACAAGAAGTGGCAGAAGTTGATTTCGAAAATGCGCCTGTGGAAGTTTCACGAGATGATACACACCGTAGAATTACAATCGGAATCAATGTGCGAAACCGTGATGTAGAAAGTGTTGTAGCGGATATAGAAAAAGTCATGAAAGAAAAAGTGGTGTTACCAGCGGGTTATTATGTGACCTACGGAGGGACATTTGAAAACCTACAAGCGGCAAAATCCCGACTTGCATTGGTTGTTCCCATTGCGTTGGTATTGATTTTTGTGCTCCTCTTTTTCACCTTTCAATCTTTCTTGGAGGCGTCCATCATTTACTTAGCAATTCCGCTCTCGGCAATCGGTGGAATTTTTGCCTTGTGGTTGCGTGGAATGCCGTTCTCCGTTTCAGCCGGAATTGGTTTTATCGCCTTGTTTGGCGTAGCCGTATTGAATGGGATTGTGTTACTTTCGTTCTTTAAGCAATTGGCCAATGAAGGCTTGTCCGTACACGAACGCTTAGAAAAAGGATTGGCGTTGCGCTTCAGACCCGTTATTATGACAGCTGCTGTAGCTTCATTAGGTTTCTTGCCGATGGCATTAAGCACTTCGCCTGGGGCTGAAGTACAAAGACCTTTGGCAACCGTTGTCATCGGCGGATTGATAACAGCAACCTTCTTAACCTTAGTCGTGATTCCTGTTGTCTATTCGATTTTGATGGGTAGAAAAGAAAGAAAGGCTGGCAACAATGCCTTACTGATTTTGCTTATTTTGGGCCTTGGTTTGACAAGTGTTCAAGCTCAAACGCCAAAATTGAGTTTAAGTCAATGTGTTTCCGAAGCGCTTCAAAAGAACAGTTTAATCCGTTCGGGAGGTTTGGAAATACAAACGGCTGATGCCTTGATCGCAACAGGACGTGAGTTGCCTAAAGGAACACTTGATTTTCAATATGGTAAAACACAGACCTATTTCAGTCAGGACTACACCATCATGGCGAATCAAAGTATCCCATGGCCCACCTTGTTGAAAGCGCAGGTAAAAGCCCTGAAATCACAGAAAATGCTTGCGGAAAAGCGCTTGGCCATGACCAAAAGCCTAGTAGCTGCAAGTGTCAAATGGTACTATTATCAACTGTTAGTCCAACAAAAGCAGGCCACTTTTTTAAAGCAACAAGATAGTTTATATGTCCAAATGCGCCGTGCGGCTGGCTTGAAGTATAAAGAGGGAGAAACAGGAAAACTGGAATTTGTGGCCGCTGAGGCGCGTTTGCGTGAATTTCAGCAAAAACAAGTTGCATTAAGTTTGGATATAAAAGCCAACTATGCCCAACTTTCTTATTGGATAAACCATCCCACTCCCTTTGAAATTCAAGGCGATGAGGCAATCACGATGAACCTTCAAAAAGGCAAGGATGTTGCGTCAATGCCAGCCATTCAATTATTTGATGAACAAATTCAGCATGGTAAATTATTGACCGATGTGGAGCGTCAAAAGCTATTGCCTGACATTCGCTTAGGTGCTGTAACACAAAGTATTGAAAACAATGTAGGTCAAAATTTTATCCAAGCTGGAATTTCTATTCCCCTTTTTGCCAAAGCACAAAAAGCGCGAATTAAAGCAGCCGAAAGCAATGAATTGCTTTTAGCGAGTCAAAAAGAACAAGGAATTGCACAGCTCAGTGCTGAATTGTCTAGTCAGTTTGTGCTTTTGGAAAAGCATTTGAATGGGATAAATTATTACCAACAAACGGGATTGGCGCAGGCTGCTTGGTTGGAATTGACCGCTTTAAAGAGTTATCAGCAAGGCGAAATTGAATATGTGGAGATGTTGCAAAACACGCAACAAGCTTGGCAAATTCGTGAACAATATTTACAAGAGGTATTGGCTTATAATCAGTCAATCGTACAAATTGAAACCATTTTAGGAAATGAATAAGTTAATCATATTATCGATGGCCATTTTATTGGCTAGTTGTGGAAAAGAAACCACGACAGAGACTGCTGTTGTTCAATCTGAAATCAAATTGACGGCAGAGCAAAAGCAAAATGCTGGCATTGAATTTGGAAACTTGGAAGAGAAATCCATGGCAGAAAGTATTTTCTGTACCGGATTGGTTGATGTTCCCCCCATTTCGATGGCCTCCGTTTCGATGCCCATCGCAGGCTATATTAAATCGACCATGGAAGTTTTGCCCGGCAAACAGGTTTCCAAAGGTCAAGTATTGGCGACCATTACAAGTATGGAATTTATTCAAATGCAACAAGAATACTTACAGGCCCAAAGCCAAATGAGTTTGTTGACAAATGAACGGACACGCCAGCAAGTCTTACAACAAGAGGAAGTGGGTTCCAAAAAGAGGTTCCAACAAGCGGAGGCAGAATTAGGTAATCTACAAGCGGTTTCGCGCGCTTTAGCGATGAAATTGGAAATTTTAGGTTGTGACATGAAGTCTTTAGCCGAAGGGAAAATGAGCTCTACCCTGCATTTGAAATCGCCTATTGATGGATTTATTCAGGACCAATCTTTGGCGATAGGGAAATACATTACTCCTACAGACGTATTAGTTAAGGTGGTGGGAGTTGCGCACAAACATATTGAATTGAAAGTTTTCGAACGCGATTTGGCCAAAGTAAAGATTGGCCAAACAATTCAATTCGAAGGCGACGGAAATAAATCGAAAGGAAAGGTGTTTTTAGTTGGCCAACAGGTTGATCTGGAAACACGATTAACCCCCATTCATGGGCATTTTAGCATGGAAGCGGAAGAGAAGAATTTTACGGTTGGGCAATTTGTTAATGCCAGTATCCAAGTGGGAGAACAGAAAATGCTATCAATCCCACAAGCGGGATTAGCCCGTGTAGGCAAGGGGGGATATATCTATGTGGAGAAAACAGATGGTACGATGGCACAAATTCCGGTAGAGGTACGCAGTGCTGATATGGAATGGGTTGGAATTCTGCCTAAGAAAGAGTTGCCTGCTGGAAAAGTGGTTATCCGAGGGGCGTCAGCATTGGAAGCCATTTTTGCAAAAGACTAAGGCAAAAGGCCTGTCCAAGTTTGAAATGCCGACCAAGCTTCAGGAAGCTGTATTTCCTGATCAAATATTCCAAACAGGGTGGAGCCTGAACCGCTCATCGCTGCATATTGTGCACCGAGTGCATAGAGTTCATTTTTAAGGTCTGCCAATTGAGGGTATTTAGGAAAGAGGCTATTTTCAAAATCATTGGAAATGGTCTCTTTCCACGTGTCAAGGGGTTTTGAAAATTGCTTTTCCCAGTTTTTACGGGCTTTTTTGGGCTTGATACCTGCGTAGGCTTCCTGAGTTGAAATGCCAAAATTAGGATATACCATGACCAAGTGTTTACCTGTTAGCGAAAGGTCCAAGGGTGTCAGGACATCACCTTTTTCTGCACCCATTTGCGCTTGGTTGAAAAGAAAAAATGCACAATCACTTCCCAGCTTTTGGGCATAAGGAACCAAATCCTCATTTGTTAGTGGCAATTTGAACATATCGCGTAAGCCTATTAGCGTGTAGGCGGCATCCGAGGATCCGCCACCCAGTCCTGCTCCCATGGGGATAACTTTATGCAAGTGAATATGAACAGGGGGAATCGGGAACACTTCTTTCAATAACTGATAGGCGCGGAAACACAAGTTCGTCTCTAAAGCGCCTGAAATAGCTAGACCTGAGGTGCTAAATTCGAAAGCATCATGTGGCGTAATTTCTAGGATATCAGACCATGGAACGGGATAGAAACACGTGGATAGATTATGAAAACCATCGCTTCTTTTTTCTGTAACGTATAGCCCTAAATTGATTTTGGCGTTTGGAAATAAGATCATAATTAGTCTTCTAAAGTGTTACTGATTCCAAGGATTTTTAAGAGGAGGTTGATGAAGAAAAGAAAAAAGGCCAACTGGAAAAATACGGGCGCAGCTGATTTATGTTCCACTTCTCGGATGAATAATTTTCGTGACTTTTCCATGACGTCAATCTCCTGGAAGATAGCCTGTAAGGTTTTTTTGTCTGTAGCTCGATAGAAACGGCCATTTGCGTGCTCAGCAATCATGCGTAAGGTGCTTTCGTCAACAGGGTCAAGACTTGCTTTTGGGCTGCCTACGGCAATGGTATACACGGCTATTTTGAACGTTTTAGCTAATGCTGCTGAGGTTAATGGGTCTAGATTCCCGGCTGTATTATTTCCGTCGCTGATGAGTATGATAATTTTTTTAGGATTGGCTTCTTCGCGAATCTGGTTGATGCACATACCCAAAGCATCTCCTAAAGCGGTCCCCTCTTCTGATACTTGTTGCTGGGAGAGGGAACGAAGTGAAAATGACAAAAAGCTGCTGTCCGACGTAATTGGGCTAGCAAGATAGGGCGCACCGGCAAAAGCCACGAGAGCAATTTGGTCATATTTCCGTCCAGCGATAAAAGCCTGTGCCGTTTGTTTTGCAATGGCCAAACGAGAGGGTTGAACATCTTTGCTTAACATCGATGATGAAACATCAAGTCCTATGGCAATATCAATACCTTCTTGTTGTATCCGAGTGTGGTAAACCGATTTATAGGGATCTGCGATTGCAACAATGAGTGAAATCATACAAAGACTTAACACGGTATCCGGTAAAAAGGTCAATAAACGAGTTAGTTTATGCTGTTTAAACGGGCTTTTGAATGATAATACGATACGGGATTGATTCTTTCTTTTGACGAGTAGTCGAATCAAAATGATGATGATTGGTAAAGGAATTAGGTATAGAAAGAGTGAATTTTCCCACGAATAAGAAAATATGGATTTTACTTGATGCCAAGAATAGAAGATGTTGAATTTCATGATCGCTTGACTTCTTGATTAATTTTCGTTCGCTCTTGTAAATAAACGGTTTCTGCAATTTCGAGTAATACATTAATCGCTTCAAGTGTTCGTGTAGAAAAGTTACCCCCATAAATGGCAGAATCTACCTCTTGTAGTGTTTTTTCCAGACGTTTATCCGGTAAATTGTCCACCATTTCTGTGGTTGTGAATGTCGCAAATGGAATGTCCGTGAGTCGTTCCAAGTAATTTTTCCAAAGAGCCGCCGCATTTTCCAAGTTTTGTAAACCTTTGGAAGAGTTTGAAATGTTTCGCATCAGGCGCTGGTAGGCCCGTCGGAACTCTAAGTTTTTACGCCAAAGTATATAAAGTTTGAATCCTTGTCGAATCCGATTTCCCAAAAGCCAATAAACAAGACCCATGGCAATAAGCATGCTGATTGCGCCTAAAGTCAAGTTTCTCAAATCAGGTTTGGGTTTTAAAGGACTTACCGGTATAGACTGAATCAGGGAATCGATTTTTATTTCTTTCGCATTTGGCATTAAGCGTTTTAGGTAAATGGTATCTAATACAGGCGAAACCATCGTACAATCCAATTCAGTTTGAATGGCAACAGGGATTCGTAAAGTTTGAAAATCTTGAATCGAAAACTGTTTAAATGTGTAAACTGCCGAATCAACACTTATGTTATTTTCATTTGTTATGGTGGGGAAATAATCTTTTTTGATCGGTTTAAATACGCCGTAGGCTTGATTGATGCTCGGAAAAAAGATTTCCTGTTGGGGGGCATGTGATACGCGTAACACATAGTGAATGTCTTGTCCAATTTTGGCCGAATCTTCCAAAAAACGCCCGAGTACACGAATGGATTTTTCCTGCTGTATCATTTTCGAACATTAAAAAGTTTCACTAGGGCCGGAACAAAGTCTTCCCCTGCGGGGATGCTTACGTAATCGGCCTGCCATTGCTTGCATTGGTTTTTTAATGCTGCGTATTCTTTGGCATTATCATGTAACTGCTCGCGAAATGAGCTAGCAGAGGTATTAACCCAAGTAGTTTGTTTGCGCTCCGGATCATATACCGGGATAATTCCCATTTTAGGCAATGCAGATTCCATGTTGTCTTGCAGGTGTACCACGACTAAATCGTGTTTTTGTGCCAATGCACGTAACAAATCTTGGTAGTTATCGTCGATGAAATCCGACAAGACAAAGACAAGGCTTTTTCGTTTTAGTGCTTGAAGCGTAAATTTTAGTCCTGCCTTTAAATCCGTCCCAGAACCCTCAGGGTCTAATCTGAAAATTTCGGAAATTGTTTTGTAGCCATGTTTTTTGCCTGCCCCCGGGGCAATGAATTTCTCATTTTGGTCTGAATAAGCACAAAACCCAATGTGGCCTGCTTCTTGCATGGCAGAGAAAGCGAGGACTCCGGCAACTTCTTTTAAGGTCGTAAGCTTACTTTTATTTCGTTTTCCAACGAGCTGAGAGGCGCTCACGTCCAACAAAAAGAAAACGGTTTGTTCTTTTTCCTCTTTGAAAAGTTTGACAAAAGTCCCGTGACCTTTTGCGGTGGTATTCCAGTCGATGTGGCGAACATCATCTCCATAATGATATTGCCTAAGGTCACTAAATTCCAATCCTGACCCCTTAAAGATAGAGGAAAAGTTGCCGTGCATTTGGGTGTTTATCGCCTTACGAATGCGAATTTCCAATTGCACAATATGAGAAAGGAATGATCGAATATCCACTTCTTTTTGCTGAAATTTAGCCTTAGAATCATGCTAAATTACCTATTTTTTGAGCACTTTGGATGAAAAGCGAGAAAAGCTTTCTAATTTGTATCAAATTTGGTTTATGCGATTTTTTATCATTATTCTCTTATTGGCCAGTTGGGCATGCTCGGAATCAAAGCCTTCGAATCGGCTTCCTGAGGACCAAATGGCTGAAATTCTAGCGGATATTCATTTGGATGAAGGGAAAATTAGTGCATTGAATATAGTTAGTGCGGACACCTCTGTCATCTTATATAATCAATTGGAACGCGCAACTTTGAAAAGACATGGCGTTGATTCCACGCGCTTTGCCAAAAGCTTTGCTTCTTATGTTCAAGAGCCTCAGGATTTTATTGATTTATATAAACGTGTCAATGCGGCTTTGGCAAAAAAACAGCTTTTGAAGAAATAAGATGAAAAGCTTACTCTGTTTACTTTTTCTGAATTCAACAATTATGGAGCAAATACCCTTCATTCAAGGTCACCGGGGTTGCCGGGGCTTATACCCGGAGAATTCCATACCGGCTTTCGAACATGCCTTGGAATTGGGGGTTCGGGTGTTGGAGATGGATGTGGTTATGTCGGCAGACGGTCAGGTGGTGGTGAGTCATGAGCCTTACATGAATGCACGTTATGCCAGCCACCCTTCAGGGGAAGCCGTCATTAGATCGGAAGAGTCTTCGCTGAATCTATACCAAATGTCTTATGCAGAAATCAAACGCTTTGACGTAGGTAAGCGCGGGAATAGCCTGTTTCTGGAACAAAAGGCGGTACCTGCTTACAAGCCTTTGTTAGCCGAAGTCCTTGCGCTTGGCGAAGCATTTCGCAAGCGAACTGGCGAAGCAATTTATTATAATATTGAGATTAAGTCGGAGCCCGACGAATATGGTAAGTCGCAACCTGCGGATGTCGCCGAGTTTTCAAAGGCGGTGCATGCGGTGATTGAGAAGCATGTCGATTGGTCTTTTGTAATCTTACAGAGTTTTGATTTTCACGTATTGACGTATTGGCATCAGGTCTGGGGATCTGTAAGTTTATCGGCCTTGGTCGAAAAAGAATCTCCCTCCTATGTGCTAGAAACATTAGGATTTACGCCGGCCATATTTAGTTCGAGTTATCAATATTTGACTGCTGAGATGATTCAATTTTGCCATACGAATGGAATGCGAGTTATTCCATGGACTATTAATACAACAGCCCAAATGAAGCAATTTATTACGATGGGGGTTGATGGCATTATCACAGATTATCCAAATCGCGCGCCCAAGATTCATTAATTACTATGTCCTTGTTCAATGAGACTTTATTGTGGTTTATGAAGCGGCGCATGCCGCGGATAGAAGCCATGTATGAGCGACCATTGGATTTGCAAAACGATGGATTGACTCGGTTGATTACGGATGGTCGGGACACGGAGTGGGGTAGAAAATATGGCTTTGAGGATTTTAGTTCCTATGCTACTTTTCGAGAGCGAGTGCCCATTTCGACTTATGAAGAGTTGTTTCCATACATTGAACGGATGATGCAGGGTGAGCAACAAGTATTGTGGTCTTCGCCGATAAACTGGTTTTCCAAATCGTCAGGCACAACGAATGCCCGGAGTAAATTCATACCGGTGTCCAAGGAGTCTTTGGAAGAATGCCACATGATGGGGGGTAAGGATATGATTACCTTGTTGATTCAAAATAAGCCAGCAACGAAGGTGTTTGAAGGGAAGGGCTTGTCGATCGGCGGTAGCTTAACTTCCGATTCGATGAATTCGCGGATGCTGATGGGGGATGTTTCAGCTGTTGTGATGAAGAATTTACCTATTTGGGCTCAAATGATTCGGACGCCTTCCTTGGATGTGGCATTGATGGGGGATTGGGATCAGAAGATAGAGAAAATGGCCTTGGAGACGTCACAGGAAAATGTGACTAGTATTTTAGGTGTTCCCACTTGGACCTTGGTGTTGATTGAAAAAATATTGGAATTGACGGGCAAGCAATCTATTCTTGAGGTTTGGCCTAATTTTGAATTTTTGGTTCATGGCGCGGTGGCCTTTGGTCCGTACCGTGAATTATTCCAAACTCATATTTTCCCTTCTTCGGAAGTGCGTTTTTTAGAGATATACAATGCTTCGGAGGGATTTTTTGGGATACAAGATGATTTGAATCGTCCAGACGAGCTGCTGCTGATGTTGGATTACGGCATATTTTACGAGTTTATTCCGATGGGAGAAAAAGGGGAGGAGCATGATTCGATTGTTCCCTTGGAGCAAGTAGCGTTAGGGGTGAATTATGCGATGGTGATTACCACTAATTCGGGCCTTTGGCGATATAAGATTGGGGATACGGTACGTTTTACTTCCTTAAGTCCCTATCGGGTGAAAATTTCGGGGAGGACAAAACATTTTATCAATGCATTTGGCGAGGAGTTGATTATTGAAAATGCAGAGCAAGCCGTTGCGGCGGCTTGTCGGGCCACGGATGCCGAAATCAAGGATTATACGGCAGCGCCAGCTTATATGGATGGGGGCAAACGAGGAAGTCACGAATGGGTGATTGAATTTTCGCGTGCGCCAAAAGATTTGCGTACCTTTGCAACCGTGTTGGACGAAACCCTTCGTTCGAACAATTCGGATTATGATGCGAAGCGTTCGTATGATTTGGTTTTGGGCCCACCTAAAATTCATGAAGCGCCAGCGGGTACATTTTATAGTTGGATGCGGAGTCGAGGTAAATTAGGAGGGCAGCATAAGGTACCGCGTTTGAGTAATCATCGCGAATTTTTGGAAGGAGTTTTGGCTCATATAAATCAATAACATGGCTTTAAAAGAAACAATTGAGGCAGGCATCAAAGATGCTATGCGAGCAAAAGATGCGGATCGTTTACGTGCATTACGTGCGATTAAATCAATGATATTATTGGAAGAGACATCGGGCTCTAATGCAGATGGCCTTTCGGCTGATGCGGAAATGAAAATTTTGATGAAGGCTGCTAAGCAACGCAAAGATTCGTTGGATGTGTATGTGACGCAAAATCGTCCAGATTTAGCGGAGAAAGAGCAGGCGGAGCTGTCGATTATTGAGGAGTTTTTGCCAAAGCAATTGTCTGAGGAGGAATTAACGACACGTATTGCTGAAATCATTGCGGCCGTGGGTGCCACAAGCCCTGCCGATATGGGAAAAGTGATGGGTGCTGCTTCGAAGCAATTAGCGGGTTTGGCAGATGGGAAAGCTATTTCGGTTAAGGTAGGCGAATTATTGAAAAAATAGATGGAATTGACGAAACGGGCGATACGGAATTTGAGTTTGGAAGCGTTGAAGCAGGAAATGGTTCAACATGGGGAGCCTGCGTTTCGTGCCAAACAGGTTTATGAGTGGATTTGGAAGAAGTCGGTGCGCTCGTTTGAGGCCATGGCGAATATTCCAAAAACGACTCGTGAGTGGCTAGATTTGGAATTTGACCTACAATGTGTGACGAGTGCGGAGATGCAAGTGAGTTCGGATCGAACAATTAAGTCGAGTTTTGCTTTGCATGATGGCCACTTGATCGAGGGGGTATTGATTCCTACGCGTGAACGGATGACGGCTTGTGTCTCTTCGCAGGTTGGATGCTCGTTGACCTGTAGCTTTTGTGCCACGGGCTACATGGATCGGAAGCGGAATTTGGAGGCATTTGAGATTTATGATCAGGTGGTGTTGATTCGCGATCAGGCGCAGGAGAAATATGGGATTCCTTTGACCAATATTGTTTATATGGGGATGGGAGAGCCATTATTGAATTATGCCAATGTGTTAGCTTCGATTGAGATGATCACCTCGCCTGAAGGGTTAGGGATGGCATCTCGTCGGATTACGGTTTCGACGGCTGGAATTGCGAAGATGATCAAGAAGTTGGGCGATGATCAGGTGAAGTTTAATTTGGCACTGTCATTACATGCGGCAAATGATGAGAAGCGGAATCGCATTATGCCAATCAACGAGTCGAATACGTTGGAGGCGCTATCGGAGGCTTTGCGGTATTTTTACGAGAAGACGGAGAATGAGATTACGCTGGAGTATATCATGTTTAACAAGTTCAATGATACGGTAGAAGATGCAAAGGAATTGTATGAATTCGCGCGTCATTTGCCATGTAAAATTAATATTATTGAATACAATCCGATTAAGCAGGCAGATTTTGTGAATGCGGAGGCGGATGCTTTGGCGAAGTTTACGGCGTTCTTAGAGAGTAAGAAAATGATTGTGAATGTTCGTCGGTCGCGAGGCAAGGATATTGATGCGGCCTGCGGGCAGTTGGCAGGTAAAAAATAAGCCATGAACGAGCTTTTCCCCATATTTTTAAAGTTGGACCGTTTGAACACGCTCGTCGTGGGTGGAGGGAACGTGGCCTTAGAAAAGGTGTCAGCTTTAATGCGTAATGCGCCATTGGCGCGGGTGTCGATGGTAGCACCTATGTTTCGTGCTGAGACCTTGGAGTTTTTGAAGGGTTATCCTCAGGTAGAGGTTTGTGAGCGGGCGTTTGAGTATTCGGATTTGGAAGGAAAGGATTTAGTGATTTGTGCGACGGATAATCGGGAATTGCATGTTGGGATAAAGGCTGCGTGTACGGAACGTCATTTATTGTGTAACGTGGCGGATACGCCGGACTTGTGTGATTTTTATTTGGGATCGATTGTGCAGAAGGGGGATTTGAAGATAGCGATCTCTACGAATGGGAAGTCGCCTACTTTGGCGAAGCGAATTCGAGCATTTTTGGAGGATGTGATCCCGGAGGAGATACAGGAGGGTCTGGAGGGAATGGAGGCAGTTCGGAAGACGCTGAAGGGGGATTTTCAGGCGAAGATTAAGGCCTTGAATGAGCTGACAAAAGACTTAGTTTTTCGAAAGTAGTCCTTTACCTTTGCCAATCCTCCAAGGTTTGGCAAAGGTACGGGGGAGATTCGATATTTTTTTAATTTCAGTGTGATTACCAAGTTCTTGGTAAATTGAATTAACAGTATTTGTTTTTCGCGTGAGGTGCCTAGTTTTAGTGAAAATCTAATCACTATACTATGTCACATTTATCTCATTATTTGACTCGATTTCATTCGGGGAACTATTATCATATTTATAATCGGGCGATTGATCGGAAGCTGATGTTTAAGTCGCGCTCGAATTATCATTATTTTATGCACTTGTGGAAACGCTACCTAGGAGGGTATTTGGATGTAATTTCGTACAGTCTAAATGCGAATCATTTTCACTTTTTGGTTCGGGTGCGGTTTTTTAGTGCGGAACAGTTGAAGGGTCGCACGGAGCATGAGTTGGTTGCTGAGCGGCTAAAAATTTTTTTCAGGACATATGCCATGGCGTTTAATAAGCGGCATACGCGGACTGGGTCTTTGTTTGAAGGGCCATTTAAGCGGGTATTGATTGGAGATAATCATTATTTGACTTATCTGATTCAGTATATCCATGTGAATCCTGAGAAAAATAAGCTGTGTGCTGATTTTAGAACTTGGGATTGGAGTTCATATAAATATATTGTTAAGTCAAGTGATTCTGTTGTAGATCGGAACTTTGTGATTGAATGGTTTGGGAGTCTTTTTGAATTCCAACAATTTCATTTGAAAGAAAATCAAGAAGTTGATATTCGCTCATTTTTATCAAATGATGAAGGGTAAAAAAACTTTCCTCTCTGTACCTTTGCCAAACCTTGGAGGATTGGCAAAGGTAAAAGAAAAGGGGGCTGCGCAGCAGCCCCCTTTTAAACTGATAAACCTCGAAAGATTATAAGTATTGATTTGCGTTCGTTGCGTTCAAATCTTCGAATGCTGTTTTTAAACGAGCAACCAAAGTTTCTTCGCCTTTACGTAACCAAACACGTGGGTCATAATATTTCTTGTTTGGAGCATCGTCACCGGTAGGGTTACCGATTTGGCCTTGCAAATAAGCTTCATTTGCTTTGTAGAAGTTTAAGATACCTTCCCAGAATGCCCATTGAGTATCTGTGTCAATGTTCATTTTGATAGCACCGTAAGATAAAGCTTCGCGGATTTCCTCGCGAGAAGAACCCGAACCACCGTGGAATACAAAGTTGATTGGCTTTTCAGCAGCAAGGCTATATTTTTCTTTGATGAACTCTTGCGAGTTTTTCAAGATTACCGGTTGTAATTTTACGTTACCTGGTTTGTAAACGCCGTGTACGTTTCCGAATGCCGCAGCGATTGTGAAACGGTGTGAGATTTTGCTCAACACTTCATATGCATGGGCAACCTCTTCAGGTTGTGTATATAATTTAGATGAGTCAACGTCAGAATTATCAACGCCATCTTCTTCTCCACCTGTAACGCCTAATTCGATTTCAAGCGTCATGCCCATTTTAGACATACGCTCAAGGTATTTTGCACAGATTTCTAAGTTTTCTTCCAAAGGCTCTTCAGACAAGTCGATCATGTGCGAAGAGAATAATGGTTGGCCTGTTTCTGCGAAGAATTTTTCACCAGCGTCCAAAAGACCGTCGATCCAAGGTAAAAGTTTCTTAGCACAGTGATCCGTATGTAATACAACTTGAACACCGTAAGCTTTAGCCATTTGGTGAACATGGTAAGCCCCTGAGATAGAACCTGCAATTGCAGCAGCTTGATTTTCGTTTGAAAGGGTCTTTCCTGCGTAGAAAATACCACCACCATTTGAAAATTGAATAATTACTGGAGAGTTAACGGCTTTAGCTGCTTCTAATACAGCATTTACTGTGTCTGTACCTGTAACGTTTACTGCAGGTAATGCAAATTGATTTTTCTTAGCGATTTCAAATAACTCTTGAACCGCATCTCCATGCAATACTCCTTTTTGAGTGGATAAACTTGACATAATGATTTTTTTTCTTGGGAAATAAATATAAACTACCTGATATTCAGCAAGTAATGGCCAAAAATACTAAAATAAGTTCAATTTCTAGGTATCAAAATGAGAAAAATACAATTTTGGGGTCAGTTGTCGGTGGTCGGTAGCCAATGATCAGTCTGGAGTCCGAAGTGAATTAGTCCGAAGTAAGTGGTCAGTCTGGAGTCCGGAGTGAGGTAGCCAGGAATCAGTCGTCAGTCACTAGTCGCTAGTTAAGAGTCCAATATTAGTAGTCAGAAGGAAATAATAAAGAGTCTTTTGCGACGCCACGTATGATTAATGTTAAATAGTTATAAGTTCAATTCGTTACCAAACTCCCTCCGGACTTCGGACTATTTCCCTCTAGACTGACTACTGAGGACTAGTGACTAGTGACTGGAGACTCGTGACTTTTTCCCCTAATTCCCTGATTTTCAAAATATTTTTGCTCAACCTATTGCACGTATTATTTTTTTCTGTACCTTTGCACTCCCGTTCGACAAACGCAGTTTTCAATTCCGAAAGAGGTTGGCAGAACTTCTCGAATTTATTTTAAACACAAAAATGCGGGTCGAAAC
>JBEEOB010000040.1:0-12393 GCA_041191865.1 Bacteroidota bacterium | reverse complement strand
TTGCATACGACTTCTAATTATGATGGCCAACAAACAAACCAAGTTGGGATACATAGCTTTTGGGAATCCAAAATTCCAGAACAAATCCAAGATCAATTAGATGATTGGAGCGGGCCAGCAGAATACATACCAAACGTTCTTCGCGCTGCCTGGGATTGGATATTTGAATCGCATAGCTTGTTGGCCAACGTATTCACAGGGGAAAAATTAATCAATGAACGAATGCCTGATTCCAAAAAATACAGACATGGCCAGAAAGGTCTTAATTTAGAAAAGATGTACACAGAGCAATACATTGAAGCCTACCATAAACAACTTGATAATCAGGTAGAAAGACGATATCAAGCATCCATAAAACACATCGGAAATCTTTGGTATTCTGCTTGGCTCGAAGCCGGAGAACCTGATTTCAAATAATTTTGTGCAATTTTGCAGCATGAATGCATCGAAATTTGTCCAATTAAAGCACGGGAAGGACGCCCCGGTCAAACGTTTTCACCCTTGGGTATTCTCAGGAGCTATTGTCAAACAAAGTCCAAATCTACAAGATGGGGACTGGGTAAATGTATATAGCAGTCGGGAGGAATTCTTAGGTACCGGTCATTTCCACCATGGAAGTATTGCTGTGAAGATCATTTCTTTTCAACCTATTGATGATAAAGTAAGTTTTTGGGAAACACGCATTCAAAATGCCTGGGATTTACGAAGCCTACTTCCCTTAAAAGACACCAATGCCTTTCGCTTAATTCATGGCGAAGGAGATGGTTGCCCTGGCCTTATCATGGATTTATATAAAGATGTACTTGTATTTCAAGCGCATACGATCGGTATGCACCGTGACCGTGATGAAATCATTCAGGCGATCAAAAATGTGTTAGGCAAGAAAATTAAAGCGATATACGATAAGAGTAAGGAAACATTGCCAACCGAATATGCACAGTCATGTACAAATGGTTTTGTTTTTGGCGAAGTGAAAGTACCTTATACGGTTAAAGAGAACGGGATTTCCTTTTCGATCAACTGGATTACCGGACAGAAAACAGGATTCTTTATCGACCAAAGAGAAAACAGAGCTTTATTAGCTCAATATGCACCGGGTAAATCAATCTTAAATACGTTCTGCTATTCAGGAGGATTCTCACTCTACGCGTTAAAAGCAGGTGCCGCTTCGGTGATATCCTTGGATGCATCAGCCAAAGCTATTGATTTAGTAAATGCGAATATCGAATTAAATAAGATGCAAACGCTGAACCATCAAGCCATTGTAGGTGAAACGCTACCCTATTTAAAAGCTAATGAGGATGAATTTGACATTATTGTTTTGGATCCACCAGCATTTGCTAAATCGATGAACGCCAAACACAAAGCCTTACAAGGATATCAAAAAATCAACGAATTGGCCTTGCGAAAGATCAAGAAAAATGGACTATTGTTCACTTATTCTTGCTCTCAAGTCATCACCAGAGACTTATTCTATAATATGTTGGTCGCAGCAGGTATCGCTGTGGGACGGGAAATCCAAGTCATTCATCAAATGACGCAATCACCCGATCATCCAATCAACTTATTCCATCCAGAAAGCAATTACTTGAAAGGATTTGTATTAAAAGTATTATAACAAAAAAAAGGCAGCTCGAAAGCTGCCTTTTTCATTAATCAACAAATCGGAAGATTCGATTCCAACGAATTTTATCGAGAGAGAACAAAGGTTTGTTAGGATCAATCGACATCCAAACAAATACGGCTTTCCCCACAATATGGTCAGCCGGCACAAAGCCCCAGAAACGGGAATCGGCAGAATTATGTCGATTATCTCCCATCATAAAATAATAATCTTGTTTAAAGGTATAGGAAGCCATCGCTTGACCGTTCTTCAACAATTTATCACCAGCTAATACGATATCTGAATTACCTTCATATTTGATAATCGCCTCTTGGTATAATTTCACATTTTTGCGATCTAATTGAACCGTCCAACCTTTGGCAGGAACTTTTAATGGACCATAAAAATCACGGTTCCATTTGAAATCAACCGTATCGTGTGGAAACATGTCAATAAAGGTCAAGCCCTTAGGATCTTTAAATGCATCCAAATCAAATGACTTAACCCAAGGCAAAGACTTCATTTCATCAATATGCTTCTTTGATGTGTTCAGTTTGTATCCGGCTAATTGATTTGTTGAATCAGCCAAAGGCAACCAATCCGCTGAATCATAACTCGCGTCTGGAGAGTTACGAATACCATACTCAGCAAAAAAAGCATCATCCAAATTCTCTTTTGTCTTCATAAAGACAGGATGCTGCATCTTTTCAGGGTTATCCATCGCCTTATTATTCACAAATACTTGTTGGTCACGAACCTCCAATACATCTCCCGGTGTGGCAACACAACGCTTCACATAAAAGGTACGTAAATCCAATGGAGCATCCCCATCCTCTTCAAAATTAGGAACATTAAAAACGACCGCGTCGCCTTGTTTGACCGAAGAAAAACCTGGCAAGCGATAGGTAGGAAGTTGCAACCAAGACAAATAAGACGGCAAATTCGTAAACCAAATCTTTTGATGTGTTAAAGGTAGTTGCAAAGGCGTTTTAGGTGTACGTACACCATAATGCATCTTGCTAACAAATAAAAAATCACCTACCATCAATGAACTTTCCATCGAGGGTGTAGGAATGGTGTAGGCCTCAAACAAGAAAAAACGGATTAATGTCGCTGCTACTACGGCAAATACAACTGAATCCAACCATTCACGGAATGGTGATTTTTGCTTTGGCTTTTGATTTTCGGTTGGTTTCATGAATTCTTATGTAAATATTTATCGATTAATTCTTGTGAAGGTTTGTAAATATAAGGATGTGGAAAGCCATTTTCTATAAATGTGGGATCCTCCATATTGGTGTAACGGAAATGACATGACCAACGAATTTCATCGTTCGAAATGACACCCGACTCATGCACGAGTAAGGTTGAAAAAATGGCTACATCACCCAATTTCATAGATTTTTGTACGCGTGGATATGAAGTCCGATCAAAATCAACTTCTGCAAATCCATTTTCAATGCGATCCGTCAAGGGTCCAAGTTTGTGTGAACCGGGATAAAAAATCACAGGTCCATGTGCAATATCAAGATCCATTAATGGCAACCAAACCACAACTGAATCGTCAGATGCTAACATCGACGTCCAATCTTGATGCAAAGGTGTCTTATAAAAATGCTCGGATTTAGCCAAAGAAGGATGATTGAAAAACAATACAGGCCGCGTACACATCAATGGATGTGATAGGCCTAAATCCCTTAACAAAGCCATCAAATCTGGATTAACAGCTAATTGATATAGCTCAACCAAACCACTTTGAATCATTTTTCCACAGGAAATAAACTCCTCCAAATGATGCTCAAAGAGACTTTGCATTTGCGTCAAATAATCTCCTTCAATCCCAAACCGCTTAAATTGAATGTCAAAAATCGCCTTCGCAGCTTGTTGAATTTGGCTAATTAATTGAGGATCAAAAAAGCCAGGTAATATGATTAAGCCTTGTTCTTGCAATTCTTTCTTTAAAGCTATACGATCCATGTTGCTTAATTTAATAAATCATCCATGCCCAAAACACCTTTTTTATCTTTAACCCATTCAGCCGCAATAACAGCCCCCAAAGCAAAACCTTCTCGGCTAAATGCCTCATGCGTTATTTCAATTTGATCAACTTTAGAAATATATTTCACGGTATGCGTTCCTGGAATAATAGATTCCCTCTGTGACCAGATAGCAACCTCATTCGGTGCAGGAATTTCATTGTTAACCCATTTAGTTTTTGCGGGATAAGCATCAATAATCCCTTCAGCAATCGTAATAGCTGTTCCTGAAGGCGAATCCTTTTTCTCTAAATGATGGATTTCATTCGTGTAAATATCATATTCCGGATGTCCCGCCATCAAAGTGGCTAGGGTTTTATTCAATTTAAAGAATAAATTCACACCGATTGAATAGTTGGAAGCATAAAAGAATGTCGAGTGATGCTTGGCTGTCGCTGACTCTACTTGTGCTTTTTGCTCAAGCCAACCCGTAGTACCACAAACAACAGGTATTTGCTTCTCGATACAAGTCATGATATTTGCAAACGCGGAAGCAGGATTAGAAAACTCAATCGCTACATCGACATCTTGTTTACTTAATTGGGCTAACTCCGCTTGATTATCCAAATCGATGCGAGCAACGATTTGATGGCCCCGACCAAGCGCTAAGCGTTCGATCTCTTTTCCCATTTTTCCGTAACCAATTAACACAATTCTCATAAACTTCATTTTTTAAAATTAAAGGATAAGCTCAACCCAGACACCATACCTTGTGATAAAGGGTCGATTTCCATGATTGGCTTCACACGAAGACTTAAATCATCCGACACATCAAATGTCTTTAGGTGAGCACTTACATTTGCATCAACAACATTCAATGCCCAAGCTAATGCCATTCCGATATATGTATAATCCCGATTTCGTCGAAAACCATCATTAATACGTTTCAATTGATTCACATCCAAATCGCGCGTAACCCCATCCTCATAGGGCACGGCTACCGTTGCAGGTGGCACATACGTTGGATCATCTGCATGGGGAGAAACAACGTAATAATAGTCCCTGTATTTCGTATAACGCACCTGGTTATAATTAGCAATCATTCCCAAGGTAATGAACGCTCCTGCAACCAAGGGCAACTTCCAGTATTGCCGATTGTATAATTGTCCCCACCCTGGAATCATCAACGATTTTAACGTGGCCTGCCGAGGAACGATTTTATAAGGTAATTTCAACGCCTTTACAGTTTCTTTTTTCACTTGACTCAAGGAGTCTAGTGGTACAGAATATCCCATTCGCCCAAGCATTAAGAAACACACAAAGCACATCAATCGAATAGGCATAACTTACGAACGAATAGCTTCTAGCACTTTCAATAATTCCTCTTTCGATTTGAATGTAATCTTCATTTCGCCTTTGCCTGCTTCATTCATTTTCAAGGAAACGGGCGCATGAAAGAAGTTGGTCAATGATCGTTGCCACTCCGTAATTTCATTCGCGTTTACTTGGCTTACACGGCCGGTAGGTATGTCCACCGCAGGTGTTGCGGATTGGCGAACGGCATCTTCTAAGCGACGAACCGACCATTCTTCTGAAATTGTCTTTAAATACAACTGCTGCTGTACTTCGGTATTTTCAACCGAAATCAAACAACGCGCATGCCCCATAGAGATTTTACCGTCACGAATGGCTACCTGAATATGCGGCGGTAATTTCAACAAACGCATGTAATTCGTAACCGTTGAACGATTTTTCCCCACACGAGCACCCAAATCTTCTTGACGTAAATCACATTCCTCCATCAATCGTTTGTAGGAAAGAGCGATTTCAATCGCATTTAAATTTTCACGTTGAATGTTCTCAATCAACGCCATTTCAATCATTTGTTGGTCATCAGCCGTTCGAACGTAGGCAGGGATACGAACTAAACCCGCAATCTTCGAAGCTTGCAAACGACGCTCACCTGAAATCAATTGAAATTTCCGAGGAGCCACTTTACGAACGGTAATCGGCTGAATAATCCCTTGAACGCGTATGGATTCCGCTAAATCTTGTAGAGCAGCTTGTTCAAAGTGCTCACGAGGTTGATAAGGATTGGTCTCAATAAATTCCAAAGGAATCTCTTCCATCAAATTCACGCCATCTAGGCCACCAAGACTATCCGCCCCTTGACGCGCAGAGCTTTGAAGATTCTCAGAATCCTCCAATAAAGCGCCCAAACCTCTCCCTAATCCGATACGCTTCTTATTTGCTTCTTGCTTACTGCTCATGTAATGTTAAATCATATGGTTTGTAAAAGGCCATTTTTCAGGATAATCTCCTTGGCTAAATTCAAATAACTAATAGCCCCCTTGCTATCTGCATCATGCAGAATCGCCGGAATACCGTAACTCGGCGACTCTGATAAGCGAATATTCCGAGGAATGATGGTTTCAAAAACCATATTTTTAAAATGCGAATTCACTTCGTTCACGACCTGATTTGATAAACGTAAACGCAAATCATACATCGTCAACAAAATGCCTTCAATAACTAAACCAGGGTTCAAACGTGATTGAATAATTTTAATCGTATTCAACAATTTACCCAAACCCTCTAAGGCATAATACTCGCATTGAACCGGAATAATGACCGAATCAGCTGCGGTTAAGCTATTAATGGTAATCAAACCAAGCGATGGAGAACAGTCCATGATAATGAAATCATACTGATCCTTAATTCCGGCTAAAGCCTCTTTCATTTTCCCTTCCCGATTTGTTAAATTAATCATCTCAATCTCAGCACCTACCAAATCGATGTGTGAGGGTATAATATCCAAAAAAGGTACCTCTGTCGCTAGAATACTTTCCGAAACGGTGGCAATCCCAACCATGCATTCATAAATACTTCGGCTGACTTCTTTGGGATTAAACCCAAGTCCAGAAGTTGAATTTGCCTGAGGATCCGCATCAATCAAAAGCGTCTTAAATTCCAATGCCGCCAAACTCGCAGCTAGATTAATTGCTGTCGTCGTTTTTCCAACACCACCCTTTTGATTTGCAATTGCGATAATCTTACCCATGAATGATTTGAATTAATTTTTCGTTAACGAATTGAACCAACAATATTACGAAAAAGGTTTCACATCTTTTTTCAAAATGGAACATCCGCACATGAAATTTTATCAATCAACTTGTGCTTGATTTAAACAAAGATATTTTATCTTGCCCACCGATTATCAACAACCTATACATGACACAAAATTCTACAGCACATCCGAAAGGCTTATATGTTCTTTATTCCACTGAAATGTGGGAGCGCTTTAATTTCTATGGTATGCGCGCCATTCTCTCCCTCTTTTTAGTCAATGCACTTGCATTTAAGCAAAATGAAGCATCGATTTTGTATGGTGGATTTCTTGGCTTAAGTTACCTCATGCCGATGTTGGGCGGGTATGTATCTGACCGCTATTTAGGCAATCGAAATTGCATCATTTTAGGTGGTTTAGTGATGGCAATTGGCCAATTATTCCTATTTGGTTCTGCTAGCACGTTCTTAGATAATTTCTCCTTGGCCAATACCCTTATGTGGGTTGGATTATTATTTCTCATCGTAGGAAACGGCTTTTTCAAACCCAACATTTCTTCGATGGTGGGATCTTTATATCCCAAAGGTGATAATCGTTTAGATTCGGCATTTACCATTTTCTACATGGGAATCAATACGGGAGCTTTCCTTGGAATGCTTATTTGTCCCCTAGTTGGCGACATCAAGGTGGACGGGGTGAGAAATGTAGAAGCTTTCAAATGGGGCTTTTTGGCTGCTGGGTCAGCCATGTTATTTGGTACAATTTTATTTTACTTTCTAAAAAACAAATTCATAGTTTCTCCTACAGGCGAAGCCGTGGGACTTAAGCCTGTTTTCAATCAAACACAGGTTGTATCGGAAGAATCAGAAAAGGCAGAATTTTCAACAAATTCGATTTTAACAACCATCGGCTTATTTATTATACTCGTTTTTGGAATCCACTTCTATATCGTTACAGCCGAAGCAAATCCCATTAAAGACTGGATTTATCCAATCATTTATGCCTCAGGAATCTCGTTAGCATTTTTGATTATGACGGATAAGACCCTGACAAAAATTGAACGTGATCGCATCTGGGTGATGTATATCATTGCTTTTTTTGTCATGTTTTTCTGGTCGGCATTTGAACAAGCGGGATCATCATTAACCTTTATTGCAGACCAACAAACAGACTTACACTTTTTAGGCATCGAATTACCTCCTAGTTCAGTCCAAAATGCGAATTCGATTTTCATTATCTTATTAGCTCTTCCCTTCAGTTATTTATGGGTTCGTTTACAAAAACGCGGCATTGACCCCAACTCACCTACCAAACAGGCCATCGGCTTATTACTTTTAGCCATTGGATACTTAATCATCGCGAACCAAGTGAAAGATTTAGGAACCCATAAATTAGCAGTAGGTTGGTTTTTTGTCATGTACCTTTTCCATACCATGGGGGAACTTTGCTTATCGCCTATCGGCCTCTCGTTGGTATCCAAATTAGCTCCCAAAAGATTCTCATCTTTATTGATGGGAGTATGGTTTATTGCCAATGCTGCAGGATATGCGTTGGCTGGTACGCTTGGAGCCTTGCTACCACCGACCGAGCTTGTAGCCGGTGCTGCTTTGCCTAGTTTCTTAGGTTTCGAAATCCAAAACCTTTATGAATTTTTCATGGTGTTCGTATGTTTAGCCGGCTTAGCAGCCATTTTATTGTACATATTAGCTACTGGACCTTTAAAACGAATGATGCACGGCATCAAATAAAAAATATGCACGGACCTGACCATCATTTACACGAAAAACATTTAAAAAGCTCTGATTTTATCACCGACATGGTAATTGGCATGTCAGATGGGCTTACTGTCCCATTTGCACTCGCGGCAGGTTTATCTGGCGCCGTTGACTCCGCTGCTATCGTGACTACCGCCGGTATCGCAGAAATTGTTGCGGGTTCTATTGCCATGGGATTAGGTGGCTATTTAGCAGGCCAAACCGAACAGGAGCATTATGAAGCTGAATTAAAACGAGAATACGAAGAAGTTGAACGAGTTCCTGAAAGAGAAAAAGAAGAAATCAGGGAAGTCTTTGAAGATTATGGTCTAAGTCCTGAAGCCCAAGAGATAGTGGTTGAAGCGATTTCCAAAGACAAAGACAAATGGGTCGATTTCATGATGCGTTTTGAACTTGGATTAGAAAAACCCCATCCAAACCGAGCTCGAAACTCAGCATTAACAATCGGAATCTCGTATATAGTTGGCGGATTCATCCCACTTCTACCCTACTTTTATGTTGACCAACCTGTTGATGGATTGAAATATTCTGCCGCAGTTACCGTACTCGCATTATTGATTTTTGGCTATTTCAAAAGTAAAGTGACCGGCCAAAACCCAATCATCGGATCATTAAAAGTAACCTCTATTGGCGCTGCCGCAGCAACGGCGGCATTTTTGGTCGCTAAATTATTTCAATAACCAAGGGCCGTATCATCTCCTCTTGAATCAGCTCCTCCCTGGTATTTCCCATCAGGGAGGACTAAAATTCCCTCGACTAATCCGATATTCCCAGCAGGCGTTAACGCGTAACCTTTGGATTGCAAACGGACAATTTGCGCTTCGTTAAATCGATTCGCTTCATAACGTGTTGAATCAGGTAACCATTGATGATGGAATCGCGGAAATTCGACCGCCGCTTGCATGTTCATCCCAAACACCAAACTATTCAACATAACCTGAAATACACTTGTGATAATTGTAGATCCACCGGGGGTCCCTACAACCATTTTTAATTTATCGCCTTCCGTAATAATGGTCGGTGTCATACTAGACAACATGCGCTTACGAGGTTGAATTTCGTTGGCTTTCGTACCCACCAAACCATACAAATTAGGAACGCCCGCTTTGGCACTAAAATCATCCATTTCGTCATTCAACAAGAATCCTGCACCGCCAACAAATACCTTACTCCCATATGAATTATTCAAAGTCGTTGTGATGGATACCGCATTTCCAGTTTCATCTACAATGGAATAATGAGTTGTTTCAGGGCTTTCATAGCCTGGAAAATCTCCAGCAGCTACAGCGGAGCTTTTCGTTGCTTGATCAAATCGCAAAGAATTCATACGATTCGCTAAATATGATTCATCCAATAATCCTTGAACAGGCACCTTAACAAAATCAGGATCTCCTAACCACTTAGCACGATCAGCGTAAACCCGACGCTCAGCCTCAATCATCACTTGGATAGTAGAATCCGACTGTGCACCCCATCGAGCCAGAGGATAAGGCTTAATCATGGTAAACAACTGACCTATCGCCAAACCTCCGCTCGACGGAGGAGGCATACCGATGATACCATATTGATTATATTGACTCACTAAGGGTTTTCTCCAAATAGCCCGATAGGCTTTCAAATCTTGAGGCGTAATCAAACCGCCTTGGCGCTCCATTTCCTTAACAAGTAGGTTGGCCGTTTCTCCTGCATAGAAACCACGTATCTTTTTCGCTAAAATTCTTTCCAAAGTATTGGCTAAATCTTTTTGAATAAATAATTCCCCTGGGGCCCATAGCGAGCTATCAGCCTTGACCATATAGGCTCTTCCCGGGTTATATTTCATGAAATCTGCCCGATTTCTATTGAGTCCACGCGCTTCTTTTTCAGTCAAAACAACGCCTTGGCGAGCTAAATCAACAGCAGGTTGAACAACATCTTTCCAAGGAAGTTTGCCAAATCGTTTGTGCATTGCTACCATGCCAGCAACAGCACCCGGAACCCCTACCGCGTGAATGCCCACGAAGCTTTTTCCCGGAATAACTTGGCCCGTAGAATCCAAATACATATCGCGAGAACCCGCTGTAGGTGCCATTTCACGATAATCCAATGTATAGGCTTTCCCTTTGGACGTACGATATACCAAAAAACCTCCCCCACCAATATTCCCTGCTGCGGGATGACAAACGGCCAAAGCAAAATTAACTGCTACAGCTGCATCAATTGCATTTCCTCCTTTTTTTAATATTTCCAGACCTATGGTACTTGCAGCAGGATGTGTACTTACAACCATTCCACGGGAAGCCTCTACCAGCGGCTTAAGGGTAGCTTGTGCAGATGCAGCTAACGTAGAAAGTAGAAAAAACAATGAGAATATTCGTTTCATAAGAAATTGCATTATTGATGAAAAGGCATTTTAAAAAAGCCACAGCGAATTAAAGTAATAATTTCCTCAAAACCGCAATTCATTAACATTGTGATAATAAAAATTTAAATTTACCTTTGTCTTACGTATATAGTATTTACCAACCAAAACGCAATTTAAAGTGGATATTTTCGAGAAAGTTGTCAAAAACATGGGACCCATTGGAGCCCACGCACATTATTCCCACCATTATTTCTCATTTCCTAAGTTGACCGGTGAATTAGGTCCTCGCATGACCTTCATGGGAAAGGAAATGTTAAATTGGTCATTGAACAACTATTTAGGATTAGCCAATCATCCGGAGGTTCGTAAAGCAGATGCAGATGCAGCAGCAAAATACGGTTTAGCCTACCCAATGGGTGCGCGTATGATGTCAGGTAATACGGATGAACACGAAGAATTTGAAAGACAATTAGCAGAATTCGTAGGTAAAGAAGATGCATTTCTACTAAATTATGGATATCAAGGTGTTATGTCAATCATCGAATGTATGGTAGACCACCGCGATATCATCGTATACGATGCGGAGTCACATGCATGTTTAATTGATGGTATTCGCTTGCACAAAGCTAAAATGGGTGATTACTACAAGTTCAATCACAATGATATGGACTCACTACGTAAAAACTTAGAGCGTGCAACGAAAAAGACACAAGAAACGGGTGGTGGTATATTGGTCATTACAGAAGGTGTTTTTGGCATGTCAGGCAAAGTTGGTTCATTAGACAAGATCGTTGAGATGAAAAAAGACTTCAATTTCCGTCTTTTGGTTGATGATGCACATGGATTTGGTACGATGGGTGCCAATGGTCGAGGCGTAGGAGAACATTTGAATTGTACAGAAGGTATCGATTTATATTTCTCAACATTTGCAAAATCGATGGCTGCAATTGGTGCGTTTGTCGCAGCGCCCAAAGATATTATCATGTATTTAAAATACAATATGCGCTCTCAAACCTATGCGAAAGCATTGCCAATGCCGTTCGTGATCGGCGGAATGAAACGCTTAGAATTAATTAAGAAGCATCCTGAATTGCGTGAACAACTTTGGTCGAATGTTCGTGCGTTACAAAAAGGTTTGATCGAAAAAGGATTTGATATTGGTGAAACAACATCCCCCGTTACACCTGTATTTTTACACGGTGAGTATGATATAAATGCGGTAACGAAGCTTGTTCGTGATTTACGCGAGAATATGGGAATTTTCTGCAGTATTGTCGTATATCCTGTTGTTCCTAAAGGACAAATTATGTTACGTATTATCCCTACGTCCTCACACACGCTGGAGGATATCGAATATACATGTACGTGTTTTGCCGAAGTACAAAATCGCTTAAAATCGGGTTATTACAAAGATTAGTATTGATTAAAAGGTAAATTTTATCTTTTTTTCACTTTTTAAACTTTTTTTTGTCTTTTTTATGAAGAATAATTTGCGAGCTATTCAAATTTTACTAAATTTCGCTTTATAAACGCTTCAAACAGCGAATAAAGACAATCTAATTTTTTTACAACCTAAAAATTCAAATTATTATGAGCAGATTTGCACAAGTGAAAGACCTAATTTTATC
>JBEEOB010000039.1:0-4934 GCA_041191865.1 Bacteroidota bacterium | reverse complement strand
TGATGCCAAAAGCTAATCAGCAAATAAGAGCAGGCTCCCACCAATTCCCAAGCACCGTAAAAAATGTAGATTTGGTCGGTGAGAACAAGCAAGGTCATCGATCCGATGAACAGATGTAAATAGCTGTAATAACGTCCAATGTTCGGGTCTTCCGCGAGGTAGGATTTGGAAAAAATTTGTACAAATAATGCGACGATGCTGACCAATAAAAGTAATAATTGGGCAGATTTGCTTACCCAAAAGCTCGCTGTAATGGCCTTGCCACCTAGGTTGAACCACGGGTAGCTCATGATGTTTTCTGGCATATGTCCTACTTGAAATGCGAGGTAGGTAAATAGACCTGCGAGTAGGATGGATGCATTAACTTGGACTTTTTTAGGGAGCAACGCAACCAAGCCGGCGGAAAGCCAAGGCAGGATGAGTAGCGCTAAAAAAATCGTTTGTAACGGCATAAAAGTATTTAAGGAAGCAAAGATAAAATAATCTACTGATTTTGTAGGGAATCAAGGCTAATTATCCACCAGAAACAGGGGGAATTAAGGCGATTTCCATGCGTTCTTCGATGATGAAATCGGGTTTTGGAAAATGCTGGTCGGCGGCAAGGCGCAACGAAGGTAGATTCTGAAGTTCAGGGTGCGCGTTTTTAACGATGCTCAAAAGTGTTTGTGCATCCACCAGCTGCTCTGTCACAATGGATATTTCATCTTTTTTTAATAAATCTCGACAAATGCCGAAGAGGAGTAAGGTATAGGTGGCCATTAATTTTGTAATTTGCAGGTCGAATGTATAAAGATAATCAACTCTTGGATAATCACGGTCGGCCGATGACGTATTTACGTTTAGCCGTGACGGATCGATGCAATTTACGATGTTCATATTGCATGCCTGCGGAGGGGATTGTCTACATGCCGGAGCGGGAATTATTGACTTGGGCAGAAATGTCGCGGGTGGTGCGGGTGATGCATGGCATGGGAATTAACAAGGTTCGGATTACGGGCGGGGAGCCTTTTGTGCGAAATGGTTTGATGGATTTTCTGACCGAAATAGCGGCTTTGAAGGGTTTGGAGATTTGTTTGACGAGCAATGGGGTGTTGATTGGTGATTATATAGACCAATTGAAAGCCTTAGGAGTTCGTTCGGTGAATTTGAGTTTGGATGCCTTGGATCGCGATCGTTTTAAGCAGATAACCCGTCGGGATGATTACGAAATTGTCGCCCAAAATTTACTGCGCTTGGTGGCTGAAGGATTTGAGGTAAAAATCAATGCCGTGGTGATGAAGGGGCAGAATGAGCAAGATATTTTGGCTTTGGCGGCATTGACCAAAGACCTGCCCGTTTCGGTTCGGTATATTGAGGAGATGCCCTTTAATGGTTCGGGTTTGGTGGAGGGGACCTTGTTTTGGAACCATGAGCGGATTTTGAATGAGTTGAAAACCGTGTATCCTTCGCTTAAGTCAATTTTGATGCAGGGAGGCGAAACGGCGAATCGCTATGAGATCCCGGGGCATTTGGGGGACGTGGGGATTATTGCGGCGTTTACGAGAACCTTTTGTGGGACTTGTAATCGGGTTCGATTGACTGCCAAAGGGCAGGTGAAAACCTGTTTATACGATGATGGCGTTTTTGATTTGAAAGCGTATCTTCGCAAGGGGGTGACGGATGAGGAGCTCCGACAAGTATTTTTAGATTTATATGCCAAAAGGCCATTGGATGGTTTTGAGGCGGAAAATAATAGAAAAGGCGTTATCAATGAATCGATGACGACGATAGGAGGTTAATTTATGAGCGCATTAGCGAATATTATTGATGGCTTTTCGAAGCTGCGGGTCATGGTGATCGGGGATCTCATGGTGGATGCTTATACCTGGGGCAAAGTGACGCGTATTTCGCCGGAGGCACCCGTGCCTGTTGTGAATGTGGTGAAGCGCGAATCCCGATTAGGCGGTGCGGGCAATGTGGTATTGAATGTCGCAAGTTTAGGTGCCAAACCTTTGGTTTTCTCGGTAATTGGAGATGATGCGACGGGACAGTCTCTTATCTCGATTTTGTCTGAAGCAGGTTTGTCGGTGGATGGAATCATCCAAGAGGCTGGTCGGCCGACCACCGTCAAAGAACGGGTGATTGCGGGGTCCCAACAGTTAATCCGCGTGGACTCGGAGACGGAGCAAGCGATCTCATCGGACTCAGTTGCTGCGTTGGTTTCCGCGATTAAAGCGTCTATCAAGGACGTTGACGTGATTATTTTTGAAGATTACGATAAGGGAGTATTGAGTGAAGGCTTGATTCAGGAAGTGATGGGATTGGCTCGTGAGGCGGGAATTCCTACCGTCGTTGATCCGAAGAAAAAGAACTTCTTTGCCTATCGCGGAGCTAGCTTATTCAAGCCGAATTTACATGAATTACGAGATGGTTTGGGCTTGGATTCTTCTGATTTGAGTGCTTTAGCCTTGCCGGCAACGGTGAAAAAATTTAAGGAATCGCAGGGATTTGAGGGGCTTTTTGTGACGCTTTCTGAACGTGGCGTCTACATGGATTTCCGGTCGGAGCAGGTAGCTATCCCGGCGCACATTCGTCAAATTGCGGATGTCTCGGGAGCGGGAGATACGGTGATTTCGATTGCTGCCTGTGCGTTAGCAGCGGGAGCTAGTCCGGCACAAATCGCGGAACTTGCGAACCTAGGCGGAGGCTTGGTTTGTGAGTTTTTAGGCGTGGTACCGATTGATGTGAATTTGTTGAAGCGAGAGGCGGCTAAAATAGACGTTGGACATTAGACTTTGGACCCAGACTAAAGTCTGTAGATCCCCAGGTTAAAACCTGTAGATCCCCAGGTTAAAACCTGGGGTTTTTTTTATAACCCTAGGCTTTAGCCTAGGGATTCCGGCCGTAGGCCGGTGGTGAAGAGAAGTTCTGGATATACCTCTATAACCCTAGGCTTTAGCCTAGGGATTCCGGCCCATGCCGGTGGTGATGATTTTCAGACTTCGTCTGAAGGCCCCAGACTAAAGTCTGGGGTTATAAATTAATTGATAATCGTTCAGAAATATCAGGTTTTTACTTTCACTAAGATCGGAACGATTTCATTTTTGAGAAAAAACTCTTTTTCTCATGTCGCACACGAATCTCAAAGTACATGCAGTTTGGGCAACCAAATTTCGTAAACCACTTTTAATCAAAGAAATTCGATTTTTGATATGCCAACATATTCGAATTCATGCTCATTCGAAGGGGATTCAAATTCATTCGATCGATGGATATCTTGATCATATTCATTGTTTGTTCACGTTGCCTCCTGACGTATCGTTAAGTCAATCGATTCAAATCATGAAAGGAGAATCGGCATTTTGGATTAATAAGCAAAACTATTTTAGTCATGCGTTTGCTTGGGCAAAAGAATATTATGCCGCGTCTGTTAGTGAATCTATCGTTCCTGAAATTGCGTTATATATTTATGCTCAGGAACAAAAGCATCAGAATTTTGATCGAGTAATTAAGGCTTTTGGGGTGAAGATTTAGAGAGTCAGAGACCTGTGTTCGGACGAAGTCTGTAGATCCCCAGGTTAAAACCTGGGGTTATAAATTACCCCACCCACGCCGTGAATTCGATTTCCACTTTGTATTGTGGTGCGATTAGGGCTGAGATTTCGTAGATACCTGTTGTTGGTTTTACGTCGCCAAAGAAGTGTGCGTGGGCACGGGCGATTTCCAAATTTTGGGAAATATCCGTGGTGAAAATGCGTGTACGAACAACATCTTTGATGGATGATCCTGCTTCTTCTAAGACTACGGCGATACGCTCGATGATGTTGTAGGTTTGTGCATAGAAATCATCTGCGGTAACTTTTTCCGCATCGATGAGTGCCACGGTTCCTGATATTTCTAATAAGTTTCCTGTTTTTACGGCACGGCAATAGCCGAAAGTATCTTCAAATGGGGAACCGGAGGAGATGTTGAGTCTTTGTGACATGGTGGTGGGGTTTTGTGAAGTCCCCAGACTAAAGTCTGGGGTTATTAAGTATATTTTCTGTCAGACTTCGTCTGAATCCCCAGACTAAAGTCTAAGGTTATAAGTGTATTTTCTTTCAGACCTCGTCCGAATCCACAGGTTCTAACCAGGGGTTATGAATTCGCTTGTTTTACAATTTTCTCCCACATCTCCGGCTTGGCGTGGCGAACCACTTCGCCGATTACGATGATGGCAGGGTTACGAAGGTCTTCTTTTTTTGCCAAATTTTCAAGTTCTGAGGCCGTGGAAATTCCGATGCGCTGATTCGCCATCGTGCCGTTTTGGATGATGGCCGCTGAGATGTCCCCTTTGCCGTAACTTTGGCATAATTGCGCGATTTCAGCTAATTTATTAATGCCCATCAAAATGACCAAGGTCGCTGTGGATTGCAAACCGAGCTTCAAATCTTCCGACAAGCTGCCGTCGGATTTGGTACCGGTCATCACCCAAAAGCTTTCATTCACGCCACGAACGGTCAAGGGAATGTCTGCTGCGCCAGCTGCCGCATAAGATGAACTGATGCCGGGAATATAGCCTGTGATTAATCCAAAGGATTTCGCGAATTCGATTTCTTCTTGGCCTCTGCCGAAGACAAAAGGGTCACCACCTTTCAAGCGCACAACATGTCCTAATGCATAGGCTTTTTCTACGATTAATTCATTGATGGCTGCTTGCGAATGGCTCTCGCCAGGCTTTTTGCCTACGTAGATTTGTTCGCATGTTGGCGAGCAATGTTCTAACAAACTTTTGTCTACCAAAGCATCGTATAACACGGCTTGTGCCGAAGCAATCGCTTTAATCGCCTTCAAAGTGATCAATTCCGGATCACCAGGGCCCGCACCCACCACCGTGAGGCGGGGTTGTGGTTCTAATTTTCTGAAATGTGCTAAATTTTTCATGCGATGGCTTGGCGGAAAGAAGTGGCAGCTGT
>JBEEOB010000038.1:0-7203 GCA_041191865.1 Bacteroidota bacterium | reverse complement strand
AAACTTTCTTTTGTTGGTAATCCCCTTGCGTTAATCGAACGCATTGTCCTCCAATAATATCGATGGCTGGAATGAGTTGGAACATAGATTAAAGCGCTAAGAAGTTTTGAATGATTTTTTGGCCCGCCATGCCTGAAATTTCCGCGTGAAATTGTGCCGCGTAGAAATTGTCTTTTTGTAACATGGCCGAAAAGGGTTGCACATAGTCACAAATGGCTGTCGTATAGGGATTCACGGGAGCATAGAAAGAGTGAACGAAATACATGAATTCCTTTTTTTTAAGCCCTTCCATGAGGATATTTTCTCCAGCGGCTTGAATGGAATTCCAGCCCACATGGGGGATTTTCAAATCGGCACTCTGGAAACGTTTGACAGGAACATCAAAAACACCCATGCAGGTGGTATTATTTTCTTCGGATTCCCGACAAAGCAATTGCATACCGATGCACGTCGCTAATACGGGCTGTTTCAAGGTAGGGATTAATTGATCCAAGCCTTTTTCACGCAAATAGGCCATGGCTGTACTCGCTTCACCTACCCCAGGAAAAATAACTTTATCGGCTGATCGTATGACCTTTTCGTCGTCGGTCCAACGGTATTTCATCCCAATTCGATCCAATGCGTACATGACCGATTGCACATTCCCGGCATTGTATTTGATGATTGCGATTTCCATGGACGTATTATTAATGGGCAAAATGCCCTGCAAAGGTAGGGAAAAGGGCTTGGATTATGAAAAGAAGCGTATATTTGTTGGCCCTATGTCGCTAAACCGTCGAATTCTTCTCGAAACCTTGTACCTCATTTGGATGGGGGCATTGCCCCTGCTTTCAAGTGTATTACTAGGGTATTTTGCATTGGCGAATCCCGCGTTTTTCACCCATTTTACGCTATTGGAATCTGTGATTTTTTGGACCAGTGCGGTATTCATCATGGGCTTAGCCTTATGCCCAACGACGTTTTTTGCGATGTTTACGGGCTATGTATGGGGCTGGGGAGGTTTATTCCCTTTGATCATTGCCTATGCCATTGCTTCGATTTTAGGCTATGTGATGGCTAGAAAAATGAAAGGGGATGCGCTCATTGAAATCATACGGGATAAATTTAAAGCGGCTGATTTTCTTGAAAATGTACAAGCGCAATCTTTTGCTTGGGTGTTTTTGGCGCGCTTATCGCCCATATTCCCTTTTGCCATCACAAATGCATTGATGGCATTTTTGGGTGTTCCCTTACGTCAGTTTTTTATCGGAGGGACTTTGGGGATGCTCCCTAGAACGCTCATTGCCTTATGGACCGGGACGCAGGCGGCTTCATGGGCCAACTTACTTAATCACCCAGAAATGCTTCGCTGGCAAGATCTAGCGAGTTTAGGGATGTTGCTTATTTCCATCGTTGGCATGTTTATTCTCGCCAAACGAAAGGTTTAATGTTTGATGAATAGATAAAGAAATCCCCACAGTGCAGCAATCTGTCCAATCCAAAAGGTAAACATCCAAAGAATGATTGTTTTTTCAGATTTTGCCATCTTGAGTTCTAATTCCATGAGTCGCACATCCAAATAATCTTTTGTGACCAATTCTTTGGTTTGATCTTGAACAGTTTCATGAATTAATTCCACAAATTCCATGGCATCTTTTTCCACTAGGTGGAGTTTTTTATGCGCTAATTGATATAATTGAATTGATTTCGCTTCCATGTATCAAACCTACAATAACACGACAGACGAGTCAATTCGATACAAGAATAGCCCGATAATTATCAGTTTTTTAGCAGGGAAACAATCATATAGGTCACAGCCCCTTGCCCCACCCAAAAAATAAACATCCATTTAATGAGTTCACTTTTTGCTTCGGCAACGGTCTGTTGAACAAAATCCTTGCTCACAAATTCATGCGTAGATTCTTGTACTTCCTCTTGAATGCCATGAATAAATTTCATGCCATCTTGTTCGCCCAAATGTAATTTGGCTCGAACGAATTGATATAATTTTCGGGTGTGTGGTTTCATGCCCTAAATGTAGGGCCTCTCCACGAAGGAGTCAATTCGCTTTTCGACTAATTTAGATTAATTCAGAATCAATGACCTGAACTTTTCCCCACAAGTGCTTGTTTTCATCAATGAACTTTTTGTGCAAGGGGTGATACAGGTATTCTGATTCTTTTGTGGCATTTTCAAACACTAATACCACAGAAAAAGTATAACTTCCATCGGTTGCCCCTTTGTCGAATTCAGTTACGATAGGTCGGCCGACGTGTGCAGTTTGAATCATAGGCAAGGTGCCTAATTGTTTTAAAGCGGCTAACAATTGGGCTTTTTCTGCATCATTGCTTGGGTTTTTTGCCCAAAACAACACATGGTGAATGAAGGTCATAGCTGTTTTTGCATTTGGCAATAAGCTGCTCGCTGCAGCTGCCAATCCGGCTTGTTGGAGGAAATTTCTTCTGGAAGTCATTTATAGCTTATTAAATATTATTCAATTCTACGATGGAAAATCTACAAAAGCAATTAATCATTACCGGTGCTACAGGCATGGTAGGAGAAGGTGTCCTGCATGAGGCGATCAATTCTCCATTTGTCAGTCAAATTTTGGTTGTCAATCGAAAGCCCTGCGGTGTCAACCATCCCAAAGTCAAAGAATATCTATTGACTGATTTTATGAAGCCCGAAGATATGCGCGATGCGATCAAAGGTTGTGACGCTTGCTTATTTTGTTTGGGTGTTTCTTCCGTGGGAATGAAGCCAGATGAATACAAACAAAAAACCTACGATTTAACCTTAGGTTTTGCCAAAGTCCTGCAAGAAGAAAACCCAAACATGTGTTTTAGTTATATTTCAGGCGCCGGTACAGATTCAACAGAACAGGGGCGTTTAGCCTGGGCGCGCGTCAAAGGAAAAACGGAAAATGATTTGGCAAAACTAGGTTTTGGGGATTATTATTCTTTCCGACCGGCCATGATTCGGCCGACGCCCGGCTTGAAAAACGCGCTTTCCTTCTATAAGTACGTTGACTGGATCTTTCCGATTCTCAAGTGGCTAGCTCCGCATACGGCCTGTACCTTGCAGGAGTTGGGCCACGCGATGTTGGAAACGGCCATTTTTGGATCAGCAACGAAGACCGTAGAAGGGAATGATATTTTGGCATTAGCCAAACAAATGCGTGCGCGTTTATAGCTTTTTGGCTATTTTTGTAAGATAATTAAATATACTACCGTGAATAAGAAAGTCGTACTCATGATTTTAGATGGTTGGGGAATTGCCACCAACCCAAAGGTTTCAGCCATCGATGCTGCTAAAACGCCTTTTATTGATTCGTTATATACGAAATATGCGCATTCCAAATTGGAAGCGTCAGGTGAGGCTGTAGGTCTTCCCGAAGGCCAAATGGGTAATTCTGAGGTTGGGCACATGAATTTAGGTGCTGGCCGTGTAGTATATCAAAATTTAGTTCGAATCAACAAAGCTGTTCGTGAAAATACCTTAGGTCAAGAGCCTGAATTAGCGAAGGCGTTTGAATATGCCAAAAAAGAAGGCAAATCTGTCCATTTTATGGGTTTGGTTTCGGATGGTGGCGTTCATGCCCACATCGAGCACTTGAAATCTTTATTGACATCTGCTTCTGAAGCGGGTTTGGACAATGTCTTTGTTCATGCATTTACAGATGGTCGGGATACGGATCCGAAGTCGGGCATGAAGTTTATGACCGACTTAGTTAACCACACAAAGAAAACAGGTACAGCAGTTGCTTCCGTAACAGGCCGTTATTTTGCGATGGACCGCGATAACCGCTGGGAGCGTGTTGCCCTTGCATACCACGCGATGGTCGATGCCGAAGGAACTCCAACCCAAGATGTGTTGGCTTCGATTCAAGCTAGTTATGACGCGGGAGTAACGGATGAATTTATTAAGCCTATTATCGCAACGGATGCAGAAGGGAAGCCTTTGGCAAAGATTGCGGCAGGTGATGTCGTGATTTGTTTCAACTTCCGTACGGATCGTGGAAGGGAAATCACACAGGCTCTGACACAACGTGATTTTCACGAGGAGAATATGCACAAGTTGGATTTGTACTACTTAACGATGACTGAATACGATAAGGAATTCCAACATGTGAAGGTTATTTTCAATGATTCGAATTTGCCAATGACGATGGGCGAGGTTTTGGAAGGTGCAGGGAAAAAACAAATTCGGATTGCCGAGACAGAAAAATATCCACACGTGACGTTCTTCTTCTCAGGAGGGCGCGAACAATTGTTCAAAGGACAAGAAAACATCTTGCGCAATTCTCCCAAAGTGGCAACCTATGACTTGCAACCGGAGATGTCGGCGGCCGACTTGCGTGATGCCTTAATCCCAGAATTAGAGAAAGAGGAAGTTGATTTCGTTTGTTTGAATTTCGCAAATCCAGATATGGTGGGCCATACAGGCGTTTTTGAAGCGGTAGTGAAGGCGGTAGAAACGGTTGATGCCTGTGCTGAAGCGGTTGTGAAAGCGGGCTTAGCACACGGATATTCCTTTGTTATCATTGCCGATCATGGAAATGCAGATGTGATGATGAACGAAGACGGAACGCCTAATACAGCTCACTCAACGAATTTAGTTCCTTGTATTTTGGTTGATAATGATTTCCATCCAAGTCTTCAAAACGGTAAGTTGGGGGATGTATCTCCTACAATTTTGAAAATGATGGGGGTTGCTCAACCAAAAGAAATGACAGGTACTCCCTTATTTTAGGTCTTTAGATTCGGGGCCTCGGCCTCGAATCTTGACCTTTGGATAAATAACCATTATCAATCCTAGGGTAATTAGCATTTCTCTAATTACCTTTATTACTTTAAATGTATCTATGGCTAAAGTCATTATTTTTGGTAATACGCGTACCGCTGAACTTGCCCTCTATTATTTGCAGAATGACTCAGATCATGAAGTCGTTGCATTTACCGTTGAGCAAGATTACATACAAGAGCCTACCTTTCATGGCTTACCTTTGGTACCATTTGAGACGGTAGAACAAATTTATTCCCCGTCAGAATTTAAATTCTTTGCGCCGTTAACGGAGAAGAACATGAATCGTGTTCGTGCGCGTGTATATGAGCAAGGATTAGAGAAAGGGTATTCCTATATCTCCTACATCAGTTCACACGCAACGGTATTGACGGATAAAATTGGCGATAATTGTTTCATCTTAGAGGATAATACAATTCAGCCCTATGTAACCATTGGCAATGATGTGGTGTTGTGGTCGGGGAATCACATTGGTCATCACGGAACCATCGGCGATCATGTCTTTTTTACTTCGCATGTCGTGCTTTCGGGCGGATGTCAAGTAGGTGATTATTGTTTCATTGGTGTTAATGCGACCATTCGTGACCAAACGGTGTTAGGAGAGGGAACATTAATTGCGATGGGGGCCAACTTAACCCGTCAGAAAACAGACCCTTGGAGTATTTGGAAAGGGAACCCTGCAGAGAAGGCAGCTATCTCGAGTAAAGACATTAAGATATAAAAAAAGCCCTTCGTTTGAAGGGCTTTTTTGTTAGTGCTCAATCGGTTGATTGTTTTCGTCAACAATCACAAAAATATCTTCTTTCGGTTTCTTCATTAGATATTTTTCCCGGGCATATTTTTCCAACAACGATGGATTTCCGATGACCATGCGGCGCTCTTTTTCCAATTCTTTGGTTTTTTTTTGGTAATAGGTTTTCTCGTTTTCAAGCTGCCTTAATTCATTCCAAAGGCGAAATTGAACAGTAACATCATTAGAATCCAGCAAGAACATCCACACGAAGAGGATGCTCGCTGAAATCCAATAAAATTTGTTCGGCCCAAGAAAAAGCTGCTTGATGCGATTCACGAATACTTAGAAATTTAAACCTGGGAAATATGCATTTGCTCCCAATTCCTCCTCAATACGAAGCAATTGATTGTATTTAGCCATACGGTCAGAACGTGACGCAGAACCCGTTTTAATTTGGCCTGTGTTCAATGCAACAGCTAAGTCAGCGATTGTCGCATCTTCTGTCTCTCCTGAACGGTGTGACATGATGTTTTTGTATGAATTACGTTTCGCTAAGTTAACCGTATCGATAGTTTCTGTTAATGAACCGATTTGGTTTACTTTAACTAATACTGCGTTAGCAACACCTTTTTCGATACCTTCTTGTAAACGTTTCACGTTAGTTACGAATAAATCGTCACCAACTAATTGACATTTAGAACCGATCAATTTCGTTTGCTCAGCCCAACCTGCCCAATCGTCTTCAGCCATACCATCTTCAATCGAAATGATTGGGTATTTATCAGCCCAAGTCTTCCAGTAAGCAGCCATTTCCATGTTGTTCAATTGCTTGCCATCTGATTTTTTGAACGTATAAAGACCTGTTTTCTCATCGTAGAATTCAGATGCAGCGGCATCCATTGCGATGAAGATTTCCTCGCCTGGTTTGTAACCTGCTTTCTCGATTGATTGCAATACGATTTCGATCGCTTCTTCGTTCGACTTGATGTTTGGAGCGAAACCACCTTCATCACCTACGTTTGTAGAATATCCTTTTGATTTCAACACACCTTTCAATGCGTGGAAAACCTCAGTACCCATACGCAATGCGTGTGAGAAAGATTCAGCTTTCGCTGGCATAACCATGAATTCTTGGAAATCAATGGAGTTATCCGCATGTGAACCACCGTTCAAGATGTTCATCATCGGAACGGGCAATGTGTTTGCGTTAACACCACCGATGTAACGATACAATGGCAAACCTGCCTCTTGAGCTGCAGCCTTAGCAACGGCCATAGAAACACCTAAGATAGCGTTTGCGCCTAATTTTCCTTTGTTTGAAGTACCATCTAATTCAATCATTAAACGGTCGATCATGTTCTGCTCAGAAACCTCTAAGCCCCATAATTCTTCAGCAATAGCTCTGTTTACGTTCTCAACAGCCTTTAAAACCCCTTTACCTACGTAAACTGATTTGTCTTCATCACGAAGCTCAACTGCCTCATGGATACCTGTAGAAGCTCCTGAAGGAACTGCAGCTCTACCGAAAGCTCCGTCTTCGGTCTTGATATCAACTTCGATTGTTGGATTTCCGCGTGAATCTAAAATTTGTCTGGCGTGTACGTACTGTATTGCACTCATCTTTTTATTGTTATTGTGAATAAATGATTACGATGTAATTGCTTAAATTGCCTTGCAAAATAACGCAA
>JBEEOB010000037.1:0-19451 GCA_041191865.1 Bacteroidota bacterium | reverse complement strand
GCCTGCGATCAAGCTGAATTTGGGAATTCCAATCATTTGTATCGCTACCGGATTACCCAAAAAAAGGGGACTAAAATAGCTGAGGACAAATTCTTGTCATTCGTCATTATATTTCAAGATTGCCAGGGCACTTACATGTGCAAGACGGTCAATTTGAATATCGGAATCAAGCGAAAGAGTGACGTTTGGGATGGAGTGCAGCCCTTGGCAGATCCAAACTTAGATAACTCATTTCGTGCGAAAAAGCTAATAAGTCCATTTAGCGAGGTCAAGCTGAGTAAGGTCAGGAATGCGTCTAAAGACGGAGAGTGTTTTGTGAAGGCATCCCCATTTTTGGAAAAAATGAAGAAAGCAATGCCGGCCGAGGAAGAGCAATTGGCTGATGAGGCTGAAGAAGTAATGCTTACGGAAAGTCGATATTATCCTGAATTGAAAATCATTAAAGAAGCTAAATTTCGATTAGAGCCCGATGTGTTTTCAAGTTCTGTTGGGAATTTGTCAGTAGCGAAGAAGGTAAATTTGGTGGGTAAACACGATGCATTTTGGAAAATCAAATACAAAGATCGAGAAGGATACATTTTAATTGCCGACAATAATATTGATACGCAAGAGGCGACTACGAAGTTAACCGCAGCGTTGGCTTTAGAGCGGTCAAAATTGAAAAACAAGGAAGAGCTAACTACTGAGAAACCGGTTCAAATGGAAGCAACGCCTGTTATTGAAAAGCCTGTCCCCATACGACTTAAATCGAACGAGGCGCTATTGCTTAGAAAGGTGGATTTTTATACGCGATTAAATCCTCGAAATAGGGCTGAGACACTTCAAAAGGATTCAAAAATTGCCATTGTTGGCTACGAAGATGGTTATTGGTTGGTCGATTTTGAAGGTCAAAAAGGGTACATTTCTGAATCTAAATCTGATTTCTCCGTGACGAAATCAATTAATGCTTTCAAGGTAGCCTATCAAGAAAAAATAGAAAAAGCTGAGAGGGAAATTGCTGAGAAGGAAAGAGCCGAAAGAGATCGAATAGAAAAAGAAAAAGCCACGCTAGCCAAGGCGCCAGTTGTGAAAGAATCTGTCGCAGAAATCGGATTAGAAAAGCCTGATCAAATAATCATAGAACGTGAAGCTAAGTTTCGTAAGTTTCCTACTTATTCATCCGAATTTAAGATGTTGCCTGTGGCCGAAAAGGTACTTGTGCAAGGTTTTTATAATGCATATTGGAAAGTGCTATACAATGGGGAGCTTGGTTATTTAGCTGATGATATGATGTATTTTAAGGAAACGCCTTTCCTTTCGAATCTCAAGGCAAATCCCTTGAAGGCTTTGGAGCCTATCAAGGTGGAAGAAGTAGATTCAGATGTGGCGATTTATCCAGGCGGTTCAGAGACACTAAGTCAGGATATTATCGCAAAAATGAAGTATTTGTTTAAGCCGCGTTCAGGCAAGGTTGTTGAAATGGTTTACGATTTATATATCAACGAGAAAGGAGGCGTTGATTCTACTTCGATTGCGAACTCGTTAAGTTCTGCGATAGATGAGGAAATAGCTAAGGCGGTTAAATTAATCAAGCCCTTTAAGCCAGCAAGAAAAAAAGGCTTAGCCGTTAAATCAAAATTAACGGTCGTGATTCAGTTTAAATAAGAAGTATCGTTACATCTAGGTACCATAATCCGCTATTGAAAAGCATGTATATCACGTTAGTAGGAATTGCTAACTTTTAGTACGCATGTTGATATTACATGTGCTTTACTTCTTAAATCGGGAAGCGTCTATAAGCAAGCATAAACCAGCTTGAAAAACCACTAAGGCTCCTGTCCCATACCAAAACCATTCTCCTCCCTGCAATTTATTCATTCCGGCATCGATAGCTAGCGAGAGTCCACTTCCAGTAAGGATAAGGCCGGCCGTAGCTTGAAGGACCCAGCGGGTCGTAGATTTTTGTTTCATTTGCGTAAAAGGCTTGAATAAACGGTTTTTCGATTGTAATGATCGTCAAATAGGAGTGGATACTCTTTGGGTCTTTTAAAATATCCGCGAAGCCAAGAGTCGCGATCTCCCACATTCCAAAACGTAATGCCATACCGTTGTTGCTTAGGTATGGCTTGGTAGGCATTAAATACAAGCTCATACTTTTGTATTTGAGCTTCTTTCGCCGCTTCGTTATATACAAACGTTGAGTCGTTTTGGGGATTCACGGCGATATCCAATTCCGAAAAATGAATGGCAAGGCCCGTTGCTTTTGACTGATCAATAATGCTAGCTAATGATTCATTTTTCGAATTGATATTGATGTGCATCTGTAGCCCTAATCCATGTATAGGAATTCGACGTGCTTGAAGTTCTTTGACCAAATTCAATATGGCCTGCATTTTTTGAGGATTGCCATCTTGTCCATAATCATTGTAAAACAATAGGGCATTGGGGTCAGCCTCATGTGCCCATTGGAAACTTTTGGCGATATAATCAGGGATGTTTTTGGACCAGATGGATGGCCTCAAACTGCCATCATCTAAGAAGGCTTCGTTCACGACATCCCAACCGCTTACTTGGCCTTTATAATGTGTTGCAACGGTTTGGATGTGATTTTTTAGCATTTTTTCCCATGCCTGACTATCCCCAGCAAATGCTGACATCCAAGCGGGTACTTGATTATGCCAAACCAATGTATGGCCATGAATTCGTTTATTCGTATCTCGGGCAAACTTGATTAGGTCGTCCCCTTTGCTAAAATCGAAGCGGTCGGAATCCGGGTGAATGAGCATCATTTTCATATGATTTTCGGCGGTGATGCTATTGAATTCGGATGTAGCTACGTTTCGATAGGCTTCATTTGTTGATAACAAGCTGGGGTTGATCGATGCGCCGATGGGAAATGTAAATTGGTCTTTGAGGTATCTGTCTTGGCTGTAGGCCATGTGGGTCAGACTCAATAGGAGGCAATAAAGAATGTTTTTCATGTAAAAGAGGTTTTTGCAAGTTAGCTAATATTGTCAATTCTCATGTCTTCTTTCAAGTTCCTGCCCAAATAATAACAATGGGTTAAATTTAGGTGGCTAAGGCTTTCCTACCAATTAAATGACTAAATTTGCTCCCCTAAAGCCTATATTGGTGGAATTTGATTTGAATTCATGTCTAAGCATGTAAAGATTTCCGTGTTAATGGCCGTGTATAATACGGATTTTCAATTAACCAAAAGAGCCATAGATTCTGTTTTACAACAAGATTTTCAAGATTTTGAGCTGATTATTATCGACGATGGCAGTACGGAAAATGACCGGAAAGCCTTGTTGGAGTACGTCCAAGCACACGAAGAAAAGATTGTCTACATTCGCCATCGCAACCGCGGTCAAGCGGAATCCATCAATCGGGGGGTATTGAACAGTGTGGGTGAATTTATCACGATTTTAGATAGTGATGACGAATATAAACCCCATCATTTACGCACCTGCCTTAAGGAGGTAGAAAATGTGGATTTGATTTGTTCGACTGCAGAAACAGTCGTGGATACCGTGGATGATTATTATGTCCCCGATAAAAATGACCTCAGTAAGCCGATTCACCTAGACGATGCGGTGCTATTTGGGACCTTATTTGGTCATCAAAAAGTATTCAAAAGCATTGATTTCAAGGGAGGCTTCTCGGCAGATTCAGCCTTTTATGAACGTGCTGAGGTTCAATTTAGAACAAAGAAGGTTTTTCAACGATCCTATATTTATTACCGCAATAACCCCAACAGCACTTGCAATGTATTGAAAAGGGAACTCTTGTCGAACGCAAATTAATCATGTCAAACCTTGTTTTAGCTTGCCACATTACGGGCGTGTATGATGTGAATCGGAACATGACCTTAGCGGATGATTCCTATGAACTCGTTCGCGCTTGGGCGGAATCCGTCGCAGCGGCTAATCTTGAAGGGGTTATTTTTCACAATAATTTTTCCGAGGAAACCTGTGCTCGTTATCAAAATGCACACATTTCTTTTGTTCGGATCCACTACAATCCGCAGTTTAACCCGAATGTTTACCGGTATTTTATTTACCGCGACTACTTGGCCGAACGCGCGGATTCCATTCAGGGGGTATTTGTAACCGATGTGTCGGATGTGACTTTGGCCCAAAACCCTTTCATTCACCCCTTGTACACAGCGAATCCATCCGCGATTTTCTGCGGGGATGAGCCTAAAACCTTGCACAACGATTGGATGCTCGCGCATGCGGAACATCTGAGAGGCCAAATTTCGGATTACGCCGATTATGAGGAACGATTTGCATCTGAAACGTTGTTGAATTGCGGGGTTTTCGGAGGAGCATTTCCGGTCTTTTATGATTTTCTGAATCAATTGTGCAGTTTGCATGAGGCCTATAATTATAGCAATAAAACAGCCTATACGGGCGATATGGGAGCCTTTAATTACCTAGCGAGAACCCGATTCAACTCGGATTTACACCATGGTGCTCCTGTGAATACCATCTTTAAGGCTTACGAAAACGCGCGCATGGATTGCTGGTTTCGGCACAAATAGCATTCTCAGCGATGTGTTTTCAGCCTAATTTTTTAGTTGGGTTCAAGCCTAAAATTATTGAGAAACCTTTGAATAGAAACCGATGTAATCACCTATCATGCTGAATGACCCACCAATCGGCATGGATTTGTTGTAAAAGAAAGCACCTTTTATGAGGTGCTTTCTTGGTTCATATACGGCCGAATCGCTTTGAATACATCATTAATGAGTCATCTTTTATCTGTATTTTAGTATTGGGCACCCGAAATACTCTTTTAATTCAAGGGTATTTTGATACATTTGATTTTTTGAAAATAAGCAAGCATTTATGTCAACGAGTTTTACCGCTAGTACCCAACAAAGAATTGATTCCATCGACGTATTACGCGGTATTGTCATGGTCATTATGGCGATCGATCACGTACGGGATTTTGTTCACGACCAGGCCTATACGGGTGACCCCTTGAATGTTTTGACGACGACGCCAGTTCTTTATTTTACCCGTTGGATTACGCATTTATGTGCCCCAACATTCGTTTTTCTTTCGGGACTTTCCATTTACCTACAAAGCCTGCGTAAGTCGAAAGCCGAATTGAGTTCCTTTCTTTTCAAGCGGGGCATTTGGTTGATATTTGTGGAGTTTGGCTTGATTTCCTTAGCCATCACCTTTAATCCCTTGTATAATTTATTATTGCTACAGGTTATTTGGGCGATTGGGATTAGTATGGTCCTTTTAGGTTTTCTGATTCGTCTGCCCTTTCAAGTACTATTGGCTATTGGCTTAGTCATCGTTCTCGGGCATAATTTGATGGACTTCCCAGAAGCAGCCCCTGGATTCAATGCTGGTTTTTGGTGGGATTTGCTGCACCATGGTTACTTTGCCATTTACCCCATCGTAGGGGATCATTTCCTTGCCATTATGTATCCATTTGTTCCGTGGACAGGCCTGATGATTTTAGGTTATTGTTTTGGGATATTCTTTACCTCAAAATTCACTTCGGCTCAAAGACAAAAAATACTAGGGATGTTCGGATTATCCTTACTAGGCTTTTTTGTGGTCTTGCGTTTAATCAATGTCTATGGGGATCCGCATCCGTGGACGATTCAAAAGAGTGATTTTCAGACGTTTCTGTCATTTATGAATGTCAATAAATATCCGCCCTCTTTGGCTTATATGTCGGTGATGATCGGAATAGCTTTGTTGGCATTAGCATTTTTGGAAAATATCCAGAACAAAATTTCATCGATTTTTCGAGTTTTCGGAAGAACTGCTTTTTTCTACTACATCATTCACTTCTATATGGGACACCTGGTGGCTATGGTATTGTTCTTTTATAACGGCCATTCCTACGATGATGCCATCAAAGGCCTTCAGAAAATTCCTTTCCTTTTTGCGATTCCGGGGGAAGGCGTGGGGCTGGGACTCGTTTACCTTATTTGGATGCTTTTGATTTTGAGTCTGTATCCCTTGTGTAAATGGTATGATACCTATAAGACGGTTCACAAGGAAAAATGGTGGTTGAGCTATTTGTAAGCTTTGTTTTTAACGTATATCCTTGTAAGTATATGAACAGGGATACGCATTTCAAATTTAATTCTTACCTTGGAAAATATATTAAACTAAACTATGAAAACAAAAATCAGTACACTTGTTGCCGTGTGTGGAATGTTCTTTTCCGCAACGGTTTTTGCTCAGGAAGTAGGGCAAGTTGATCGCTTAATTTCTCCAGAAATTAGTGCAACAAACGACGTAACCTTTCGCCTAAAAGCCCCCGCTGCAACATCGGTAAAATTATCAGGAAACTGGATGCCTATGGTGCCAAATGCCAATGGGCAGGGTGCATCTCGCCAATTAGTTGATTTGGTGAAAGATGATAAAGGTATTTGGTCGGCGCAAGTAAAAGCCTTAGCACCAGAATTATATGGCTATACATTTTTGGTGGATGGGGTCACGACCTTGGATCCGGCCAACTTAAAAGTCGCTCGTGACGGTACATTCCGCACAGAGAGTTTGTTGTATGTAGGCGGACCTGCATCTGATTTGTATTGGGCCAAAACAGGACCTAAAGGAAGTGTTCAGCAGATTTGGTATGATTCAAAAACCTTGAGTTTGACGCGTCGCATGATGGTTTATACGCCACCGGGATATGAAGATTCCAAAGATGCTTATCCCGTATTGTATTTATTGCATGGCGGTGGAGGCGATGAGGAAGCATGGCCAACCTTGGGTGTTGCGGCGAATATTTTGGACAATTTGATCAATGCAGGCAAAGCAAAACCGATGATTGTGGTGATGACCAATGGTAACCCGGGACAAGCGGCCGCAACTGTTGTGACGCCGGCAATCCCAGCATCGAATCTTCCAGTGGGAGGCATGGGTAGCATGTTGTTTGAAAAGAGTTTGGTGGGTGATGTGATTCCTTACATTGAGGGTCATTTCCGAGTGAAAAAGAATAAAGAAAACCGCGCCTTAACAGGTTTGAGTATGGGAGGTTTACAAACGATGAATACGAGCTTTGAGCACCCAAATCTATTTAACTACATCGGGGTGATGAGTATGGGTTTTGCTGACATGAGTCGCTTTGGTATTAAGGTAGATCTCTCGAAAAGAGACCAACAAATTGCGGACTTGAAAAAGGCGAAACCAGCTTTGTATTGGATTGCCTGTGGCAAGGATGATTTCTTGTATGACAGTGTCGTAACGATGCGCAGGGAATTAGATAAGCAAACCTTCCCATATACCTATCGGGAAAGTGCGGGAGGTCATACGTGGACAAATTGGCGGGTGTATTTATCCGAGTTTGCGGGGATGATTTTTAAGTAAATTTGACTGCCTCAATATGAAAAAGCCCGAATTTTTTGGAATTTGAGCTTTATTTTTTTGTATAGGAGGGAGGTAAATAAAAAAAACTACCTGGTTTGAGGTGGTCTCTGTGTTCCTACTGGCTTCGATACCTTAGGTTTGAAGCATCCACTATATCGATAAATCAGTCAATAACGATTGCCTAATTTTCTTTAGAATCTAAACGTATACTAATTAAATAAATTCGATTCACAGTATAAAGTTCTTGTAATTGCCACAATTGAATTGTCTTCTTTATCGATTTCAATTTATAGGCATTAAATAATTTATTTCAGTTATAAGAATAAGTTCGTTGCTTATAGTAGGCTTGGGTCAGCGTAACCACATCTTCTGTCATCCAGACTATCTCTTCGGAATCGGAAATCAAATCGATTTCCGGGTTTCGCACGCCGTTCCGACGAATTTAGGGTTTACCATCTTTTTTCGTCGTATCCGGCCACCAATAGGGGCCTTGGCTCATGTAATCGTGCTTATCTCCACTGGATGGGGTCTGTACCTTGTTCATGAAGGAATACACTTTGGCTTTGGCAAGGATGACGTCAGCCTTTTTGGTCAGCGCGCTTTGTGCGAGGCAGGGAAGGCCGATGAAACTGAATAAGATAATTACTCCTTTTTTCATGGGAAGGATTTTCCTAAGAAAGCCAATGGGTAAGTCTCAACACTATATTTGGGTAAATTATTTTAGTTTGAAACTAAATATATCTGATTTGACGGAAATCGCGCCATCATTGCTAGTCACATACCAATAATAAATTTTCCCTATCTCTAGTTTTATCTCTTTGACGGGGCTTTTGGAATCAAAAGAACTGCCCACAAATTTTTGATTGTTATTTAGCGTATCGATGCGTATCGAATAAGTCAAAATATCTTTGTCGGGATCCTCTGAAAGCCATTCGAATTTCACATTTCCATTCGCATTCAGATTAATTGTCGAACCAGGAACTGGATAAATGGCTTTTGCGGAAGTAGGGGCCCGATTTATTTTCCCGTCCCCGGACAAATAGAATTTCCAACTTGCGGATGTAACCGACTTGCTCCCTGGGTTGGTTGCAATCATATTCCACGAAAAAGATCTGCCACGTGTGAGACTTATGGTTTTGGATGTTCCTGTTATATCGATGATGCTGGATACTTTCGCGTCGAATAAATCGGTAATCTGAATCTCATATTTGGTAGCGTTCTTTGCGGCCTTCCATTTGAACTCAACATCAGCCTTATCTAAATTGGTTGTCCCCGTTTCACAATTTTTATTGTTTTCCGGGAGCTCAAGGCTAAAATCTCCAATTTCGAGAACGGGAGGTGGGGTACTCGGTTGGGCTGGGGTTGGAGCAATGGAATCGCTTTTAGAGCAACTCATTCCGATGAAAAAGATGTATAGTAGAAAGTGCGCTTTTTTCATGATTTAATATTTGACTAGTTTACTGACCGTTCTAACCGTATTTCCGCTTAGTTTGATTAAATAAGTGCCTGCGCTTAAATTGCTTAGGTCTAAATCGAGCATTCGGTTATACGGGATCGTTTGATTGGTTTGAAGGATCATGGCGCCCATCATATTGTTAATTGTTATCTCCACAAGTGAATCGTTACCAGGGATGTAAACTTTAACTGGGCCGGGTGTCGGGTTAGGTGAAACGTTCACCTCTTCAGATAAAAATATTTCCTCATTATAGGCACCTTGGCAGTCTTTCCCGGTCGTGATTCGTAAGGAGTTTAAGCCTTTTATCAGCGCGAGGTCTAGTTTTGGATTCGATGTTTCTTGAACATTTCCGTTCAAATTAATGTAATAGCTATCCGATCCACTCAGCTTAACTTTCAAATTCGCATTGAGTGAATCCAAAGAGGTGACAGCATTCAGCGCAGCAGGCTCCCCAATTTTCACCTCATATTTACGCTCATAATTTTGTACGCCATCGACACGGAGGGTAATCGTGTAGGAACCAACGGAGAGATTTTCGATTTTTTGGGAGTAATTATTTGCTTTGTTAAGTACTCCAGCACTCGAATCACCTAGGGAAATCGAATAAGTAAAATTCTTATTTGTTGTACTGATTAAGATGGATCCATTCTTTTGACCAATACAAGAAGTGGAACTTACGACGACTGAAATTGCATCCGGAGAAAGAGAGAATACCTCACATCCATTGGTATCAACCATGGCACCTAGCGGTGTGTTTAAACATTTGTCCTCTCGATCCAAAACACCATCCATATCATCATCGGCATATTCTTTCGTAAGGCCTACTTGATTATAACTCTTGGTTAGCACGTCTTTGATGGTAGCATTATCACCCCCTAACCATTGTTCAATGACCGACGCATAAATCTGTCTAAAATCGAATTCAGCAACCAAATTATCTTCCCAGGTCATTTTAGGGTCAATTTTTGGGTTTTTACCAAGTACATTGGCATTTAGGTTATTGCCGAAAATCATCATCGGAAAGGCTGTTCCGTGATCTGTACCACCGCTTCCTCGTGAAGCAATTCGCCGTCCAAATTCCGAGTACGTCACTAGCATGATGCGGTCGGAATCACCGGTTTGATCCAAACATTTCATTAACGCAATGATGCTATCATTGACATTTGTTAAAAGATTGGCGTGTGGACCTTTTGTATGGTCATCTGGAGATACTTGGTAGTCATGCGTATCGAAACCACCAATCGTGGCATGGTAAATCCGGGTATTTAAGCCTCCCCGAATTAATCTACTCAACTTGTAAAATTGGCCACCCAAATCCCCATTGGGAAATTGAAAGTTGTGATTTCCTTTGATATAAGCGTCTCTTACGACCGAACTGTACAAATTCGATTGTTTGGCAATAATCTGAATGTAATTTAATTTATCCCCAGTATAGGTATTCGGGTAGGCGTTATCAAATTCGTTGACAATGTTATTAATGTTTTCGGGACTTCCTGGAATAAATCCAGGAAAGGAATTGACACCTGTTAATAATAACGAATTTGAATAGCCCAATTCGATGGCTAATGGGTCAGGATACTTACTATTAGGATAAGATTCTGGGAATGCAGGGTGCTCATGTTCAGCTAATCTGCCTAACCAACCGGAGGTTACAAATTGGTTAAAATCAGACGCAGATTGCCAAATATCAGAGGATCTAAAATGAGAAAAATCGGCTGTCGTATACCCAACGTTTTGAATAATTTTAAGTCTTTTTTCATCAAAAAGCACCTTCATGTCCTTGAATTCGGGATGGAAAGCTAAATCATTTTTCCCGAGTTGGATTAATTTCTTTTCAGGAATGATAACATGGGGCCTAACCTTATCTAGGTTGGCGTATTGGTCCATCGGCGTAATCATATTAAGCCCGTCATTTCCCCCGCTAAAATTCAACACGATTAATATTTTACCCGGATCGACCGTATTTTCTAAAAGTGCATATTTTTTAGATGCTTCCAAATAATTAAAGTTTGGAAGTATAGCCCCTGCTGCAACAGCATGCGAAAAATTATGGATAAAGTCTCTTCTTTTCATCTAAAAAACATGGATTTCGTTTAGGTCGAAGATTTGCGATAAAATTTGTCCTACCCGACCAAATAAAGTATTATAATTATCATAATTAGGGCTATTTTGGAATGCTCTAACCGCATCTGCCCAATAATAATCAGGTAAATTATCCCCAAGTATGGATTTTTTGATTCGAATAAAAGCCTTTTCATTTAGATCAATACCCGTGATCAACTTCGCTAAATCACGTATGAATGAATTTATATCAGTGGGATCTTTGGTTTTCTTCAGCAATACATTCAGATCAAATCGCAATTGGTTTCGATTTTGAAAGCCAAAACCGTTTCTAACAATCGTTTCAGCTAACTCTTTTCTTCGTTTAATCGAATCTGAATTAACCCATACCAAATCGTAAACAGGTTCTTGGTAATAGGCCTGCCAGCCAGATACGCTAGGAGGACTTCCAAAGGAATAACCTTGTCTCCCAATATATCCATGCTTTACTTCTCTAAAAATATGATAAGACCGATAAGTTGAATCTAAAAATTTGGAATCAAAGCGTTTTATATCCTCATCAAAATATGAATTGTAGATTACATTTTCTTCATAATGGGTCATGTGCCCATTTATCATATCAAATTCTTTAAACAATCCCATGGAATATTCCATGGGTGATTTAATCATGGAATTGTAAAATTCTTCCGCAAAGAAATACTCACTTTTTAAAAGGACTTTCAGTGCCTCGGCCAACGTATAATTGCTTTTTCTTAAAACTGCCGCTAGCGGTTTGACGATATTTTCCTCCACATAATCATTCAAAATCGGGTAAACAAAAAACTGAACTAATCTTCGCGACAAGTGAATTGCTACTTCGGGCGTCTCGAAAATCATGTCAAAAAACTCCTTCAATTCAATCTTTCCTCCATCAGGTCCTTTTCTGCCTTTAATTAATCGATTGCCATAGAATGCAGAAAATTGCTTGTCACCCGTGTCGTGATTATTTTCATTGAAGTTGTTTTTGGTCACATAGCCCTCATCCGCTAAATTTTCAATGTACCCAGAGTCCCAACCTACTAAGAGTCGGGCGGCCGCTTTGACATCGGATTCTGTAAATTTCGAAAAGGGCCTTTTTCCTACCGTGAATAATTCTTGTACTTCTCGCGCAAAATTTTCATCCGGAGCCTCCTTCTTGCTGAATTTTAAATTCAGGAAATACAGCATGTTATCGGAAAGTGTTACATCGTAAATGTAGTCCTTGTAATTCCTCCAAGCGCCATCATAGGTTAGTTTATGGCTGTAATAAAGTGCTTTAAGGCGCACATTATCTTCTTTGTAAGGAGTTAGCGTATGTAGAAATAAAAATAATCTTCCAGCTACGGTAGTTGGCTGGGAATAGAAATTCGCATAGGTCCATGTGTCGTAAGCGCTTTGTCTTTCTGTTCCGGCGTACTCGGCAGGAATTCCAGGTCTTTCATCGCGCGAAAGCGCTTTACTGATAAAGGGTGCACCTGGTTTTACGTCGTCAACTAGATATTTTTTCTTGTATTCTTCAGGCGGGAAATCGTGGTAATAATTATTAACTGGCTCTCCTAATTCAGGTTTTTTGAAAATCAAATCAATAGCTTGGTCTAAACTCAAACCATCCAAATCCCTCATGTGGCGATCTGCATAGCCTACCAAAACACGATTAAGCAGATGCCTTTTTTGTTTGTAGCCAAATTCACCCGTGTATGGGTTTAATGTTTTTTTGACTTCTACCGTTTTGTTTCTAGAATCTAATATGGGTTTTAGATCGATATTGTCTTTTAAAAATGCCTCATAGGCATTTGTGCCTTTTTGAGGATTTTTTGGTATGGTTGAATTTAAATCCATGAATGAGTAACTTTTAATACTTTAAATTCTATGCTCGTTGTAACGCCCTAATGTTTAGACGTTGAGCTTAATTGATGAACTATTTTCTAGTTCGCTTCTAACAAAATTGTACTATTTTGAAACTTAGGTTAGTTTTATTTTTCAAGTTTCACGCGAATGAAAGGTGAAGAATAGTAACTGTTGTTTTTTGGTCAATGAAAACTAAACAAAGCGCAAAGCATTTTCTATTTCTAATGCGTTATATGCGTTATTTGTACGATTAATCATAAAATTTTAACTCGACACTTTTTAATGGCACTTGTGCGATTTGTTATTTCAAAGCTGGACTGCTTTTGATATGTTTTAAAACTATTTTTTTTGGATTGCTTTTAATCGGTAAACTTGGGCCAACAAAATCTTTCTTTTGTAGTTAGTATTGATATGAAAAAAATCGCCCTTCTTCTCCTTTTTGCTTCTCCCATTTTCGCTCAGACGAAATCAGATTTAACGGGTGCGGCCAATCTTTTTGATTTAAGTTTTACGACCCAGGAATTGGATACCCTGTATTCGGATGTGGTGGATAATTTAGCGAATTACAAGGCGATGCATGCGCTTTCGTTAAACAACAATGTCCCCTTAAGTCTTTGGCAAAATCCCAAATTGCCTGGCATGAAGTTCGACCAGAGGCAAGGTCCTGTGGTTTGGCCGAATGTCCGCGCCACGATGCCTAAAAATAAGAGCGATTTGGCCTTCTATTCCATTGATCAATTAGCCTTTTTGATTAAGTCGAAGCAGATTTCTTCTGTTGAATTAACGCAATTTTTTATCGAGCGAATCAAGACACACGGACCTACCTTGCAATGTGTGATTAGTGTGCAGGAAGAGATGGCATTGGAGCAGGCGCGGCTGGCCGACAAAGAAATGAAGGCCGGGAAATACCGAGGATTATTGCATGGGATCCCTTATGGCTTAAAGGATTTGTTTGCGGTGAAGGGAACCAAAACTACTTGGGGCGCTGCGCCCTATAAGGATCAAGTGATTGATGATGACGCATACGTCTACACCAAATTGAAAGAAGCAGGTGCGGTTTTCGTGGCCAAATTTACCCTAGGGGCTTTGGCCATGGGGGATTATTGGTACGGAGGTCGGACCAAGAACCCGTGGAACTTGAATTATGGCTCTTCGGGATCTTCGGCAGGTTCCGCCTCGGCAACGGTCGCCGGTTTGGTTCCTTTTGCGATTGGGACTGAAACCTGGGGAAGTATCGTTTCGCCTTCCACGACCTGTGGGGCGACTGGCCTACGTCCGACCTTTGGAAGAATCAGTCGGTTCGGCGCTATGGCCCTCAGTTACAGCCTGGACAAGGTGGGACCTATTTGTCGCTCGGCCAATGATGCCGCCATCGTATTTTATTATTTGCATGGAACAGATGGCAAGGATTTGGCAGCTGTTAATATTCCCTTTAATTACCAGGCTACCCGTTCGGTAAAAGGCATGAAGATCGCCTATGCCAAGAATTATTATGATAAGATTAAAGATACTAGTCGAAATGAATGGAGGGTTTTGGCGGATTTAAGGAAACAAGGAGTTCAATTAATTCCGGTCGAGTTTCCTGATGAGAAGGCGTATCCATTCAACATCATGGATGTGGTCATTGGGGCGGAATGCGCTGCGCAGTTTGATGAGATGACGCGTAAGAATATCGATGACTTGTTGACTCGTCAAACCAAAAACGACTGGCCCAATCAGTTCCGAACCGCTCGTTTTGTGCCTGCCGTGGAATACATTAATGCGCAACGTCACCGCTATTTATTAATGCAAAAAGTGAATGAAGTTGTTTCGCAATACGATGCGATTATTTGTCCTTCGAGGGGAGGCGGAAACCAGTCGGCCATCACCAACCTCACTGGACACCCGGTGGTTTGTGTGCCAACGGGTTTTGATGCGAGGACCAACTTACCTACAGGCATTTCATTTGTTGGGCGACTCTACGATGAAGGTACGATTTTGCGAATCGCTAATTTTTACCAGGAGCATACGGGGCATGAGGAGCTGCATCCGAAGGGCTTTTAGCAGATGGTATGTTGAAAATAGCACATAGTCCCATATACGCCCACCCGTTGCCTGAGGGTCACCGATTTCCCATGTTGAAGTATGAGTTGATCCCCGAGCAATTAATGTACGAGGGGAGTATTCAATTGGATCATTTGTTTGTTCCTTCGATTTATTCAGCTGAGGATATCCTGATGACGCATGAGGTGGATTATTATCTAAGGTTAATTAATCAGCAATTAAGCCCTTCGGAGCAACGCATTATCGGTTTTCCGCAATCGCCGGAATTGATTCAACGCGAGTTGATGATTACGCAAGGGACGATTGATTGTGCGCTGTTCGCTATGGAAAATGGCTGTGCGATGAACGTGGCTGGTGGAACACATCATGCTTTTTCGGATCGAGGGGAGGGTTTTTGTTTGTTGAATGATATGGCGGTGGCGGCCAACTGTCTTTTACAAAGAAAGTTGGTGAATAAGGTTTTAATCATTGATTTGGACGTGCATCAGGGTAATGGAACGGCCAAAATATTGGAAAATGTTCCTGAGGTATTCACTTTCAGTGTGCATGGAAAAAATAATTACCCATTTCGAAAGGAGCAATCCGATTTGGACATTGGTTTGGAGGATGGGACAACGGGGAAGGAATATTTGGCGATGTTACATTCGGTCTTGCCTGAATTAATGGATCAGGTGGAGCCGGATTTTGTTTTTTATTTGGCTGGGGTTGATGTATTGGCGACGGATAAATTAGGGAAGTTCCAGTTAAGTTTGGAGGAGTGCAAGCAAAGGGACAAGGTGGTGTTGGAATTGGTTCACAAAAATCGGATTCCAGTGGCGATTGCTTTAGGCGGGGGATATTCCCCGGACATCAAGGATATTGTGGAGGCACATTGCAATACGTTTCGCTTAGCATTGGATTTGTACGATTAGTTTTTTTCACATAACCTACTTATTTCCAAAACATTACAAGCTGTATCGAGGTTGTTTTATTAAAATAAAAATGTATGAAAGTGATTTATTTAGTTGTAGGGATAAGTATTGTCATTCTATTATTTCAATCATACAAGTTGATGAGTAATAGTTTGAAAACCGAGAACCAAAAATACCGAACCGTCCTCAAGGATGGTCAAATGGAAATTAGATATTATCCCTCGGCTACTTTTGCTACGATTTACAGTTCCGAGACGGAATACAAGGCTTTGGCGAGCAGTGGATTTCGAAGATTAGCAGGATATATTTTTGGCGGGAATGATCAAGCTAAAAGTATTCCGATGACGGCTCCTGTACGCATGGAAATGAGTGCCAAGGGATCTAGCATGAGTTTTGTGATGCCCGAACGTTTTTCTGAGAATAATTTACCAAAGCCGAAAGATTCAAAAATTCAGATTCAGCAATCGTCTCCGCAATATGTGGCCGTTATATCATTTAATGGCTATGCGAATGATGAAAGGATTCGTGAGAATCGCGATTTACTTTTGAAATTGATTCAAGCCAAGGGGATTCAGGTTACTGGGGAATATTCCTTTTTGGGCTATAATGCGCCGTATCAATTTTGGGGGAGGAGAAATGAGGTGGTGATTCCGGTGGTGTGGAAGGAGGAATAAATCAGGTTGGATTATATGGAATCAAAAAAAACACCCTCCATTTGATTTGAAGGGTGTTTTTGTGTTTGTAATTGTGGTCCCACTAGGATTCGAACCTAGGACCCCCTGCTTGTAAGGCAGGTGCTCTGAACCAGCTGAGCTATAGGACCATTCCGTGTGAATCGGTTTGCAAATATCTGCTTTTTATTTTTTTTATGCAAACCAGCGCCTAAAAAAAGTTTATAAATTTTCGTTCAAAAGCACTTTTCGTTGATTATCTGCCTGAAACACACCATCTTTACACTTCAATATTTTTTTGCATGGAATCACTTTTTAGTCTAGACAATCTGATCAGTTTACTGACTCTGACATTTTTAGAGATCGTTTTAGGGATCGATAACATCATCTTTATTTCCATTACGGCCTCTCGTTTGCCCCAAAAGGATCAGGCCAAAGCACGTAACATCGGCCTTTTTCTTGCCATGATCTTTCGTGTTATCTTATTGTTTGGGATTTCGATCCTTATTTCCTTGCAAAAACCCTTCGCCCACATCGACTGGGGATTCGTTAAAATGGCACCTAGCGGACAAGCCATCATCTTGTTTGTGGGAGGATTATTCTTGCTTTATAAAGCCACGAATGAAATCTTCATGAAACTAGAAGGGGAGGAAGAGCACATCGCTCATTCCGGTAAAACGGTCAATAGCATTGCCAAAGTGGTTACCCAGATTGCTTTGATTAACTTGGTCTTCTCGATTGACTCCATTTTAACTGCCATTGGACTCTCAGACAACATGGGTGTGATGATCATCGCCGTGGTCGCTTCGGCGATCATCATGATGGGATTCTCGGGACCTGTCGGGCGATTTGTCAACAATCACCCTTCCTTGCAAGTTTTAGGCCTTTCCTTCCTCATCATGATTGGTTTTATGCTCATCGCTGAGGCTAGCCATGATTCCGAATTAAGTATCCTGAATAATAGCATCGGTCAAATTCCGAAAGGCTATTTATACTTCTCGATTGCTTTCTCTTTATTCGTAGAATTCATCAATATCCAAATGCGAAAACGTTCCAAGAAACCTGTCGCAATTCACGATTTGAAGAACCAAGCGGAGGAAGAAGGAATTATTTAAGGAAGAACTAAGGGTTGAGAGTTAAGAACTAAGAACTAAGAGTTAAGAGTTATGTACTTTGGGATTGGGGATGTGTATCTGCATGCAGGAAACTAAACGAACAATTTTATCCAAAAAAAAGCCCAGGTAATCCCGGGCTTGTTAAATTCTTAACTATTAGTTCTTAACTTTTAGTTCATAGAGTTCTATTTCACCCCTTTCGCTATTCCCAACAGTTCCTTCGCGCCGCCTTGGGGCAATCCCAAAACTTTCTTTTTAACCTTTCCTGTGGCATCTAAAAACAAGATGGTCGGATAACCTTCAATCGGGTACATGTTCGCTAAGGCTGGTCCTTCGCCCGCTTCCATGTCCACACCAATAGAAACATAGTGCTCATTGATGTATTCGCCTAATTCCTTGTTTGGGAATACCTTATTTTTCAACACCTTGCATGGTCCACACCACGACGTATAGGCGTCCAACATCAACATTTTCTTTTCCTTCTTTGCCTTCGCCAATGCCTGACGAAAACTTCCTTCAAAGAAATTTACACCATCACCCTCTGCAAATGCAGGCAAGGTTAATAGGGCAAGAAATAGAATACTTAATAGCTTTTTCATCCTAATGTTTTTAATAAAGATTTTGTATTTGTATCCCCAGACTTTAGTCTGGGGTCCCCAAGGCTAAAGCCTAGGGTTAAAAAGTTTTCATTTCCTCAATCCAACGTCCAAAGTCCAACGTCTATTGTCTAAATTCTTATAATTAATTCCAGCGGAATTAATTATAAGAATTTAACATCACCGGCATCACCAATAACAAAATGTCCTCCGCCTCATCTTGATCCGATGGGATGATTAATCCTGCCTTGTTTGGTTCGCTCAATTTGATGTCCACAAATTTCGAAGATAAATTACTCAATAATTCGGAAATCAATTTCGCATTGAATCCAATCTCCATGTCTTTACCTGCGTAATCACATGTTAATGCCTCATTTGCCTCGTTGGAGTAGTCTAAATCTTCTGCCGATAAAGTCAATTTGTTGGCCGATAATTTCAAGCGAATCTGATGCGTCGTCTTGTTTGAATAGATCGAAATACGCTTCACAGAACTCAAGAATTCCAAACGATTAATCGTCAAGATCTCATTGTTTTCCTTCGGAATTGCATTCTCATATTCTGGGAAACGCTCGTCGATGATCCGACAAATCAATTGGAAGCTTTGGAAACTAAAGAAGGCATTCGATGAGCTGAATTCTACCGTTACAGGCGTTTCATCGGATGGCAAGGTCGACTTCAATAGTGACAATGCTTTCTTTGGCAAAATCAATGAACTACTTCCTTCTGTCTTCAAATCTGTTCTGCGGTAACGTACCAAACGGTGTCCGTCTGTCGCCACAAAGTTTGTATGGTCGCCCATCATCTGGATCAACACTCCCGTCATCGCCGGACGCATATCGTCATTTGATACGGCTAATAATGTATTAGCTATGGCTTCACCTAAAGTTAAAGCGGATAAAGAAATCGATTGATTTTTAGCTACCTCAGGAATACGTGGGAAGTCGATTGGGTTTTCGCCGCTCAACTTAAAACGACCGTTTTGTGTCGCAATTTCTGCTCCGAATGTTCCTTGATCTGCACCGATGGTTACCGGTTGCTCAGGTAAGCTGCGTAGGGTCTCCAACAATAATCGTGCTGGCAATGCGATCGAGCCGTTTTCAAAGCCCTCAACCTCCAAGGTTGTTGTCATCACCGTTTGCAAATCCGATGCGGTTAACATCAATTTGTTCCCCTCCAATTCCACTAAAATGTTTTCCAAAATAGGAATGATTGGATTGCTCGCTACCACACCATTGATGGCGGATAGTTGCTTCAATAAGACGTTAGAGGCTACTAAAAATTTCATTGCTTTTAATTATTGATTAATGTTGAATTCAGACCTTGAAGTTAAATCAATTTGACTACAAAGCCAAGTGTTTAAGCTCCGTATTTGCGCTTGCGATAAAGAATTACCAAAAGACTGAT
>JBEEOB010000036.1:0-9962 GCA_041191865.1 Bacteroidota bacterium | reverse complement strand
ATTTATGTCATTACACACGAATATTATCCCAATCAACATCGAAGATGAAATGAGAGGGGCGTACATTGATTATTCAATGTCGGTCATTGTATCTCGTGCCTTGCCAGATGTGCGTGACGGTCTAAAGCCGGTACATCGTAGGGTACTTTATGGGATGGAGGAGTTAGGAGTTAGTTACAACAAATCGTACAAAAAATCGGCACGTATCGTCGGGGAGGTACTTGGTAAGTATCACCCGCATGGTGACTCATCTGTATATGATACGATGGTGCGTATGGCCCAAGATTGGTCATTGCGTTATCCATTGGTTGATGGGCAAGGTAACTTTGGTTCGGTCGATGGTGATTCGCCGGCAGCCATGCGTTATACGGAAGCGCGTTTGAAGCGTATTGCAGATGAAATGCTTTCGGATTTGAATAAAGAGACGGTTGATTTTCAGCCCAACTTTGATGATTCCTTGGATGAGCCGACAGTTTTACCTGCGAAGATTCCCAATCTATTATTGAATGGTACTTCGGGTATTGCGGTAGGTATGGCGACGAATATGGCGCCACACAATTTGACGGAGGTTGTTGATGGAATTACGGCTTACATTGACAACCGTGATATAACTATTCCTGAATTGATGCAATACATTAAGGCACCGGATTTTCCTACGGGAGGAACTATTTATGGTGTTCAGGGTATTAAGAATGCATTTGAAACGGGTAGAGGACGTATTGTTGTGCGTGGAAATGCCACATTTGATACGACCAAAACAGGAAAAGAGCAAATCATTGTATCGGAGATTCCGTACATGGTGAATAAAGCATCATTGATTAAGCAATGTGCAGATTTGGTGAACGACAAAAAGATTGAGGGGATTTCGGAGATTCGCGATGAGTCGGATCGTCAGGGGATGCGTATCGTGTTTGATTTGAAGCGTGATGCGGTTGCGAATGTAGTCTTGAATAACTTGTACAAGCATTCGGCTTTACAATCTTCGTTTAGTGTGAACAATGTGGCTTTGGTCAAAGGCCGACCGATGATGTTGAATCTAAAAGATTTGATTCACCACTTTGTGGAGCACCGTAATGAGGTCATTGTTCGTCGGACGAAATATGATTTACGTGAAGCACGTAAGCGTGCGCACATTTTGGAAGGCTTTATTATTGCATTGGATAATTTAGATGCTGTAATTAAGTTGATCCGAGAATCAAAAGATCCGAATGCAGCGCAGGAGGGTTTGATGAGCAAATTTAATTTATCTGAGATTCAGGCGAAGGCTATTTTGGAGATGCGTTTACAGCGTCTTACGGGCATGGAGCGTGAGAAGATCTTGAATGAATATGCAGAGATCATGAAGTTAATTGAGGATTTGGAGGATATTTTGGCAAAACCAGAACGTCAATTACAGATTATCAAGGATGAATTAGCTGAAATGAAGCAACGTTATGGAGATGAGCGTCGTACGCAAATCAACATGACGGATGAAGAGTTCTCTGTTGAGGACATGATTGCAGATGATGAGATGTTGATCACTGTTTCTGCACAAGGATATATCAAGCGTACGCCGATTACTGAATATCGTGCACAGAGTAGAGGAGGAGTAGGTTCACGTGCGGTGGCGACGAAAGATGATGATTATACCGAGCATTTGTTCTCAGCAACGATGCACAACTGGTTGTTATTCTTCACGGAGCGCGGTAAGTGTTTCTGGTTACGTGTTTATGCGGTTCCAGAGGGATCGAAAAACTCGAAAGGCCGACCAATTCAAAACATGATGAACATTGAAAACGGTGACACGATTCGTGCCGTGATTAATGTGAAGTCGATTACAGATCCAGATTACATTGATAATAACTTCATTGTGATGTGTACAGAAGATGGTACGATTAAGAAAACGTCGTTAGAGGCCTATTCTCGTCCACGTCAAAACGGTATCAATGCGATTACGATTCGCGAAGGAGACCGTTTATTGGATGTCGCATTAACGAATGGAAATAATCAAATCGTTATTGCGACAAACACAGGTCGTTCGGTACGTTTTGAAGAAACACGTGTTCGTCCAATGGGCCGTACCGCTGCGGGTGTAAAAGGTATTTGGATTGACGAAAGTGTAGCGGATGAGCGTGTGATTGGCATGGTTTGTGTGTCGGATCCTGAAGTTCAACAATTATTGGTTGTTTCGGAGAAAGGCTTTGGTAAGCGTTCTGAAGTAGAAGATTACCGTTTGACAAATCGTGGAGGAAAAGGAGTTAAAGCCTTGAATATCACGGAGAAGACGGGTAATTTGGTTGCGATTAAGGAGGTAAATGACAACAATGACTTGATGATCATTACGAAGGCGGGTATTTTGATCCGTACAAGTGTGGCCGAGTTACGTGTCATGGGCCGTAATACGCAAGGGGTGAAATTGATTCGTTTGAAAAATGAGTCGGATGAAATTTCATCAGTAACCAAAATTGAGAAGGAGCCTGAGCCGGAAGAAGTTGAATTAGCGGAAGGAGTAGAAATCGTGGAAGGAGCTGTTCAAGATACAGCAGCACCAGAAACAGGGGAGGAGCGTTCAGCAGAAGCAGGAGCGGAGGAATTAACAGAAGAGTAATTTTATGGGCCCGTATACGAATACGGGCTTTTTTTTAATTTAACTAAACGTATGAAAAAAGTAGTTTTAACCCTGATTACTGTGGCGATGGCTGCAGGCTCAACGTTCGCGCAGGCGGATAAGGCTTTGGTCGAAGCACAAAAGAAGAGTATTGTAGAAGCTGTAAAAAAGACAGATGAAGCCGTTAAGAAAGCGCCTACGAAGCCACGTTTATGGTTAGAGCGTGCGGTAGCTTATTTTGATTTGGCATCATTTCCAGATTCGACATTAGCGAATACGGATTTGGATGCATCGTTTAAGGCATTGGATTACTTGGCTGAGGCGGTAAAATTGGATACCAAAGAAGGCAAAAAAGGTTCTATTGCGAAAGATGCAGAGAAATTGTTAGAAGGGCGTGAGAAAGCTTATGGCGCCTTGATGAACATGGGGGTAATTAAATACCAGGGAAAAGATTATACTTCGTCTTTCCGTTACATGGCTAAAGCCTCTGAAATAGCATCTAAAGATACAATCTCAGCGATGTATACAGGTGTTGTAGCTCAATTATGCCAAAAAGATGCTGAGGCTCGGGCTGCTTATGAGAAATACATGAATATTGGTGGTAAAGACGTGGCTATCATTTATGGATTGGCACAGATTTACAAAGGAGCGAAGGAAGAGGAAAAGGCATTAGCATTAATCGATAAAGGAATTGAGATTTATCCTTCAAGTAAAGATTTGAAGAATGAGAAATTCAATATGTTGATCGCTTTCAATCGTATCGATCAAGCGATTGGCCAATTGAAAGAAACGATTGCAAAGGATCCTAAAGACGTGATGAACTTGTTTAATTTGGGTTTATTGTACGAAAATAAGACGAATACCTTGAAAGAAGAGGTTAACAAGATTGCGGATGCTTCGAATAAAGTGGCTGATGCGCGTCGTAAAATTGCTTCTCACAAAGATAAGGCTGAAGTTTATATCGATGAGTTGAAGCGTACGAAAGCTAAATTAAAAACGGTTAAACCCAACCAGAAGCCGGTTATTCAATCGCAAATCAACAAATTAGAGGCTTCGATTGCGAAAGATAACGAAGAATTAAAGGCACTAGAAGGGGAGAAGGCAGAAGCAGAGAAGGCAGTAGGGGATGAAGCGGCCAACAAGGCTAAGATTGCTGAATTATCAGGTAAAATTGATGCATTGAAGCAGGAAACTCCATCATTCTACGAGCGTGCTTTGGCCATTGATCCAGCTTATTATGATGCTTTGTATCAAATGGGAGCGTTTTATTTCAATGAAGGAGCTGAGATCAAGCGTATTGTAAACGCGATGGATATGGAAACATACAAGAAGGAAGGTAAGGCTGTAGAGGAGAAATTAGCGGCAAAGTACCAACTAGCAATTCCATACTTTGAGCGTGCGTTGAAAGTGAAGAAGGATGAAGATTTGAAGGAGATTTTGAAGCAAGTTTATCGTGAGTTGAAGATCGATAAGCAAGTGGATTAATAGACATTAGACTTTGGTCATTAGACTTCAGTCATTTTTTATAGAGCCTCAGGAATTTCCTGGGGCTTTTTTATTGGTCGTTAGACGGTGGACCTTGGACCTTGGAAAAGAGTTAAGAACTAAGAACTAAGAATTAAGAACTAAGAACTAAGAAGGCGTCTTATGGCTGTATAGGATCTTATTCTACATTCTATTTAACATAATATAAATTATACAACAAATTTGAAAATTATTAAGATATTAGGTAACGCGTCTCTACAATATTGATTCCGACGTCTAACGTCCAATGTCCAAAGTCTAACCTCTAATTATTTATTAATTGGCAAATTCACCTTAAATGTTGTCCAGTCATTTAAAGCTGAGCTCACAGAAATTTGCCCATTGTGTAAGTGAATAATTCGTTCGACTAATGACAAGCCGATGCCATAGCCCTTGGAATTTGCGGTATTTTCTCCACGGAAAAATGGTTGGAATATAAATGGTAAATCTGCCTCAGGAATTCCTTTTCCTTCGTTTTTTACCTCAATTTCAATATGATTGGCCCGGATGGCCAAGCTAACCTGTGCCTGATTATTCGGGCTGAATTTGCAGGCATTTTCTATCAAATTTTTGATGGCTGTCAACATCAATTTTTCATCGCCCTTCAACATCAATAGCTCCTCATCGTCCGGCATGAATTGCGTATCAAAAAGCACTTTATATGTAGAATTTAGCTTTTGGGCCAAGCTACGAGCTTCCCAAATTACCTCATCGATTCGGATGACCTGGAAGCCTGCTTGGTAGTCGGTGACGCTAATTTTATTGAGCTCCAATAAGGATTCCGTAATCGCGGCTAAATCCTGCGTATCTTCTAATACAGATGCAATGGTTTGTTTATAATCCGCCGTATTTCGTTCATTTAATAAACTAACTTCCAATTGCGAGGAAATCTTCGTCAATGGATTCTTCAATTCATGCGAAACATTGGCAATAAAAGTTTTTTGGAAGCGAAAAGCACTCTCAATTCTTTCCAATAATCGGTTGATTGTCGCCACCATCTTCCCTATCTCATCTTCTGAATCCGCTGATTCTAGGCGTTGTTCAAGCCGTTTGGGAGAAAGTAAATCCACCTGTTTAATAACCTCAGAAATGGGATTTACTGCCCTACCCGCGAAAAACCAGCCCGATATCACTACGATGAAAACAAATAAGAGAAATAAGGCTATGAGGATGTTTTTTAAGTCTTTAGCATTCTCTGCCGAATATTGATCCACGGCACCCGCAAAAACGACGATTCTACCTTCTGGAGTGACAAATACAGTTCCTAAGACCTCAAGATCTTCCACGCCAAAACGTACTTCCTTGCGTTTTAAGACTTCTTTTACGCGATTTACATCCACATGGAAGTTGATGCTGTCATTCGAGCGGTAAATACGTTCATAACAGGTGTCATAAGCCATGATATTTTCCCGGTATAGAATGTCACGGTTGGCCCGGTCAATGATGCGTAATAATTTGGAATCAACTTGCTTGACATTTACGAGCAATTCCGCTGCGGTATTGGCTTTTTGGCGTAGCCGACTGTAAAATTTATCCTTGTAGTTCTCTTGTGTAAACAAATAGATAATCAAGTACGAAACGAAAAGAATCGCAGAAACCAAGTAGGTAAATTGATATGTCAAGCGAGAACGGATTTGCATCTTACTCTTGTCTTAATATATAACCCATGCCAAATTGTGTGTGGATTAGCTTGCTCGGAAAGCCCTTATCGACTTTTTTACGCAAGTAATTCACATACACTTCGATCAAATTCGAGCTACCTTCGTCTTCAACTTCCCAGATATTTTCAGCGATTTCTGCTTTCGAAATGACCTTTTCTTGGTTGCGGAGAAAGTATTCCATCAATTGGAATTCTTTGGCAGTCAAATTGATTTTTTGCCCAGAGCGGGTGACAATTTTACTCGTTAGATCTAACTCTAAATCGGCGAATTTCAGCACCTGGGCTTCAATTAACGTTTGATTAGATCGCTTGATTAGCGCTTTTACACGCGCCAAAAACTCCTTAAAATCAAATGGTTTCGCCAAATAATCATCGGCTCCTGCCTCAAATCCCACTAATTTATCGTCGGTCGTACTCAGTGCGGTCAACATCAATATAGGCGTCTGTATCCCTTCGGCACGTAAAGATTTACACAATTCAAGGCCGTTCATTCCAGGAATAATAATGTCCGAAATAATCAATTGATAGGCCGTTCGGGTTGCTAATTGTTTCCCCATCAAGCCATCATAGGCAACATCTACGGTATAATGATTCTCTTCCAAGCCTTGTTTTAAGGATTGGACCGTCTTGGGTTCATCTTCGATTAGCAGGATTTTGATCATTTATTTCAGGAGGCTAACTAGATCTGCAGGCGAGTAATTGATGGATTTAAGTACTTTATTGTCCGATTTGCGATATACCTTCCAAAGGCCATTTTCTTCTTTAATTTCGGCTTCTGTACCATCTTTATCATGGTAGAATTTTACGGTATATTCGGCTTCTTCAAGGCTCTGGCAAGCTTTGGACATATTGGAGCGTTGTACCTCATTGAACAAATCGACAAAGCGATCTCCCAAACCAAATTCCAACACGGCACCTGATAATACATATTGTAAATCGCATAAAGCATCCGCGATTTCAACTAAATCATGGGCTGCAATCGCTTCTTTCAATTCATCTAATTCTTCCTGTAATAAGCTCACACGCAATGCGCAACGCTCAGTACTTGGGATGCTTGGATTAGGTAAAATAGGCGCTCCAAAGGTTTGATGGAATTCGGCAACTTGATTTAATGAGTCTAATTTTTGCATAAAAACGGGTATTATGTTTAAAATTAAGCATTTAATTAGGCATTTCTATTAGGCAAATGGCTTATTGATTGTAGAATATTCATATCAATTTGTAAACAATTTTACCATTTGTACACATTATCCACAGTTATCCACACAAAAATGTGGATAAGTAGATTTCGATTGTAACAGAATGTTCACAACTGTGGATAAGTCGTGGAAAAGTGGATAAGCGGGAAAAAAGATAATTACATCGGCCGACTCTCCGAAAAAGTACCGTCGGTATAAAAAATTAATACTCGCTCGATCGTTTTTTCTAAACGTGGAGGAACAACAGGTGCTGTCGGCCCTTCTTGGGGTGTCGAAACGGCTGATTCTTTAGAACGTCTGAGATTTGATTGTACGATCGTTTGTTCAGGAGAATTATTTTTAGGCGATTCTGAGGGCGTTGGTAAAACGGCATCAAAAAGAGAGGGAGATGCAACTAGGCTTGGCTCTTTTGCAACATTCGTTACAAGTGAGGCCCCCAAGCTACGATCTTCAAATAATAGGTCTTCTGCGCTAACCTCGGGGAAGACACGTAAAATCTTTTGAACAACGTCTAAGCTCGGTTTATTACGCCCAGAAAGAATGTGAGAAATGCTGCTACGAGGAATACCTAATTTATCAGCAAATTGTGAAGCGCTTAATTGTTTGCGCTTAATTAACAATTCTATCTTCTCACTTAAATTCATAATTGTATTTTGTAAACGAATGGTATTACAAAAGTAAATCAAAAATTAACAAAAACAAATTCAAGTGAGAAGGCAAATGTGATTTACAAAAGTGAAATGCAATCACTGTGCAATGCAATTAGTTTACTTTTGTATAAAGCTCCAACTCCCTTTTTGAAGTCCTTTTTAGACATCCCGAATGTTTGGTAGATCTCTTCAGCTGGGCTCTTGTCATGTAATTTCAATACACCATTATTATCCTTGATTGCATTTAATATACGTTCAGCCTGGCTATCGATACGTACCATACCTAGGGGTTCTAGACGTAGATCTAATTTGCCATCCGGTCGGATGTTAGCAATGTAAACAGGAATGGATTTTCCAAATGTTAAATTTGTAAACACTTGGTTTTTGAACAACATTCCTATTTTACAATTGTTTACTAGGCATTTAATTCCTAGATCGGTGTGTTCAAATGGAATTGCGTCAACCTTGTCTCCAATTGTAAACTCGGAGCCATCCGTTAAGGGAAGAAATTTCTCCACACGGGCAGATGCGACAATCCGATCGGTTTGACCATCTAAATAAACATAGACTAAATAGGAACGGCCCACCGACATCTTTTGGAATTGTTGGCTGAAAGGAACAAATAAATCCTTTGCTAAACCCCATTCCATGAATACTCCCAAAGGTGTAACCGCTTTCACTTCTAAATAAGCAAACTGATTAATGGTTGCCTTTGGTTTGAGTGTTGTGGCGATAATACGGTCTTCCGAATCCCGGTAAATGAACACATCAATAAATTGATCGATTTCATAGATTTCTGGGACATACTGTAGCGGAAGTAGGATTTCATCCTCATAACCATCCAAATATAATCCGAATGGCACTTCCTTGATAATGCGTAGGTGATTGTATTCACCAATTTTTAATTCATTTTCCATAAAAAAAACCCGGTTGTTTGAACCGGGTTATAAAGGTAAGGAGATTTTGGTTTAGACTACCACATTGTTTTCGCGCAAGGCTTGATTCAATGAGGTTTTCAAATCTGTGCTCTCTTTGCGTTTTCCGATAATCAAGGCACAAGGAACACCGTAAGTGCCTGCTGGGAAGTTCTTTTGAATCGAACCTGGAATAACAACCGAATTTTCAGGAACATATCCAATGTACTCAACGGGCTCTGGACCTGATACATCAATAATCTTAGAAGAACCTGTAATCGTTACACCAGCACCTAAAACGGCTTTCTTGCCAATGTGCGCACCTTCTACGACGATACAACGTGAACCAATAAAGGCACCATCTTCAATAATCACTGGAGCTGCTTGAGGCGGTTCTAATACACCACCGATTCCCACGCCACCGCTTAGGTGTACATGCTTCCCGATTTGCGCACAACTTCCTACGGTTGCCCAAGTATCTACCATGGTTCCTTCGTCAACATATGCACCAATGTTCACATAGGATGGCATTAGGATTGTTCCTTTCGCCAAAAATGCACCATATCGTGCGACAGCTGGAGGTACAACACGTACGCCTAATTCTTTATAGTTTGTCTTTAAACGCATTTTATCGTGGTATTCGAAAATGCCCACTTCACTTACTTCCATTTGACGAATTGGGAAATACATCACGATCGCTTTCTTTACCCACTCGTTAACCTGCCAGCTTCCATCGGCTAAAGGTTCTGCCGTTCTTAATTCACCTGCATCTACTTTTGCTATAACTTCCTCAATCGCAGCAATGACTGCAGGCGTATTTCGTGTTTCTGGAGCGTCCCACGCCGATAAAATGATCTGTTCTACTGAATTCATATGTTAAGTATCCAAAATTTGAAGGCGCAAATTACCAATAAATAGGATTTTATCGAAGCGGAATAGGAAATTAAAAACGGATTTTCTCTGTAAGCGGCGCAATTATACCCGAAAAACATAAGTAAATTTAACTTAAACTTTAATTGGTTAAGTTGTTGATTATCAGTTTGTTGATAAATTAAACAAAATAATATATGGAGAAAATTATTGCTTAAAATTAGCAAAAAAGACAAATGACATTCTGTCACTCCCCTGCCCCACTGGATCCGTATAGCGTTCGCTTATACAAATATGCAAAAATATCTTGAATAAAAAACGTATCCGAGCTAAAATTAGTTAAAAATGATATAATTGTCAATTTGGCTAAATAAAAATATTGCGTTTACAATTGTTGAATTGTCTATTTAAAACGATTAAATAGCGTTTTTATTTCTATATTCTTGGAATTGTTCAATGAAAAAGCTATTTTTGATTTTTAATAAGGAAATCAAATTAATTCATTCAATGAAAAAAATTAAAGTTGCCATTAATGGTTTTGGTCGCATCGGTCGACTT
>JBEEOB010000035.1:0-6195 GCA_041191865.1 Bacteroidota bacterium | reverse complement strand
GAAGGATTGCCTGTGACTGCTGATGTCGCCGTACACCAATTGATTTTTACGGAAGATGCCATTTCGGATTTTGATACGAATAAAAAGGTATTTCCTCCATTTAGAGCTTCTGATGATTTGGAGGCATTGTGGAAAGGCTTGGAAGCCGGTGTAATCGATGCGGTTGTTTCGGATCACCATCCCGTGGAATTTGAATCGAAGGCCTTGGAGTTTGATCATGCAGACTTTGGTTCGATTGGCCTTGAAACCTTATTTATTGCTTTTGTTGATGCTGCGGCGAAGCGTGGATTGAATAACAGCTTGGATTATATCACGCATAAACCAGCTTCATTAGCAGGTATTTCACTGCCAGTTGTTGAACTAGGTTCGCTAGTGCAAGGAATTGTATTTCAGTCGGGAGAAAATCAAGTTTACCAAATTTCGGACATTGTAGGTAAATCGAAGAACTCATGTTTCCTTGGTGAGACATTTAGTACGCAAATTACCCACGTAATTAAGGGAGATCAAATTTTGTATCAAGGATAAGATGAGAGAGCTAGTAGGAAAATTACCCCGGTTGATTTGGGTTAGTCTTGTGTGTGTTGTGTTGATGGGTGTATATGGTTATGTATTAACAATCAATGACATTATTCCTTTAGCCGGCAAGAAGGCGCCATCTTTTGTGATTGTTTTACTGGCGCAAGTTTATTTAGCGAAAAATTGGGTTGGATCGAATCGGGGTGCATCTGTACATTTTCTTAAATTATTTCTGTATCAGTACATATTCGTATTTATGACTGCGTTAGTTGGCGCATTTACTTTGTATTATTTTTATGAATCTGTTACAGGCTTAGAAGTTTTACAGGATTATATTCGCTTGAGTGTGCATGAATTAGGACAATATAAGGATGTGATCATCAAGCAGGAGGGGAAAGAATACTACTTTCAGTTGATGCAAGGCATTCAAGGTATTAATGCTTTTAGTATCGCACGTGATGAGTTTAGTCAAAAACTCTTTCTTGCATTCTTGCCAAATTTGTTAATTTCACTTTATTATAAGCAATAAGCTATGGAAACGACAACAACTTCGAAAAGTTTACTATTAATTAAGTGGGGCATCATTGGCGGCTTGTTGAGCTTCCTTGTATCTGTTGTTACGCAATATTCGGGATTGGCCGAGGACTTTTCAGAAACACTCGGATGGGTTTCATTCTTGGTTACTTTTGTCATTAATGTGACTGTTTTGTTTTTAGCGTTAAAAGAAGTTCGTGGGCATCAAGGTGGATTTTTATCTTATGGAGAAGGCTTAGGAAGTTCTACACTATTGGGAGGTTTGTGGGGTATCGTAGCCGGTGGTTTTAATTACATCTATATCAATTTCATTGATGATGCTGTTATCCAAAAGCAATTGGATTTAGCGCGCCAACGCTTGGAAGATCAGGGATTATCAGAAAGTCAAATACAGGATGCTGAGAAAATCACGAGTATGATGTTAGGGCCTGGCGTCCAGTTTATTACAATCGTTTTTTTTACGGTATTCTTTATGTTTATATTGGGTCTTATCGTTTCGGGTATTATGAAACGTGAAAAACCAATGTTTGACGAGTAGGTATGCTAGCCATAATCCGGAAAGAGTTAAGTCAGTTTTTTAGTTCCTTTTTAGGTTTAGGAATCATGACGGCTTTTTATGTCTTGATGGGTATTTATTTGTGGTGGTTGGATGGCAATATTTTGGATTATGGCTTTGCTGAAATGCAAGTATTCTTTGACCTAAGTCCTTGGTTCTTCCTCTTTTTTATTCCGGCTATTTGCATGCGATCTTTCGCCGAAGAATTTGAAATGCGTACGTTTGATTTATTACGCACCTTACCCATTTCGATTAATTCGATTATGCTAGGTAAGTTGTTTGCCACACTGCTATTAGTTGTTACTATATTAATCCCAACGGGCATCTTTGTTTATTCCATTGGGCAATTGGGTAGTCCTTCGGGGAATTTTGATGCATCGCTAATCATCGGTTCTTATGTAGGATTGGTTTTGCTTTGTGGGGTGTTTATTTGTCTATCGACTTTAGCTTCTGTGCTTGTATCTAAACAATCTTTAGCCTTCGTGATTGGTTTGGTATTTAATTTTATTTGTTGGCAAGGCATGCAAGAGATTACTGCCTTGGAAACGTGGTCTGTTTATGCCCATTACCAACAAATGAGTAAGGGTGTTATCGATGGGAGTAGCGTGCTTTATTTTCTTGGATTAGGTTTGATCTTGAGCGGATTGATTCGCTTGCGGTTGGATCTCAAGTTTGCTTAATGCTTGTAGTCGGCGATCGCCAGGCTATCTGTACACAAATCTATTTCCGCTTTTTCGTTGGATGCAATGAGGATCAACTTATGTCGTTGGCTTTCTAATGCTTGGTAAAACCAGTTTTTGGCTGTCTCATCTAAATTAGAGGTTGGTTCATCCAAGCAAAGGATCGGTCGGTCAGCAGCTAATGCCACGCCTAGTTTTACTTTTTGACGCATCCCAGAGGAGAAGTTCTTGATGTATTTGGTTTCTGATGGGCGTAAATCGATGAAGGTCGTGAAGGCGTTGAAATCCCAACGGGCATCCAGGAAATCGATTTGAACAAGAAATTTCAATAATTCCGGTAAAGTAAATTCTTCGATTAATTCGGAATAGGGGGCAGCAAAACTGATTTGTTTGTTGACATCGTCTTTTATCCCTTCGAACTCGACGGTTCCTTTATTAGGCAGGCTATATTGTGCCAAAGTCTTGAGAAGGGTAGATTTACCAGCACCATTTTGACCTACAATGGCATAGGATTTTCCGGACTCAAACGTATAGTTTAATGCTTTGAAGACCCATTCCTGGCGGAATTTCTTATGAATACCTGTGGCAATGATCTTCATGGTGGAATTATCCTTTCATAATTCCGCGTTCCGAGTTGCGGATGAAATCAACGATTTCATCGCGGTGAGCGGATTGCGGAATATTAGCTTCGATTTGATTTAGCGCTTCTTGATTGTTAAGGCCTTTTAAATACACGTATCGGTAGATATCTTGAATTTCCGCTACCTGTGCGTCATTAAATTCCCGACGGCGTAAACCTACGGAATTGATACCTGCATAGCTTAGTGGTTCCCGACCCGCTTTAGTGAAAGGAGGAACGTCCTTCCGAACTAATGAACCACCTGAAATCATGACATGTCGACCAATGGAAGCAAACTGATGTATTGCTGAAGAGCCACCGATGATGGCAAAGTCTCCTACCGTCACGTGACCTGCCATTTGCACGGCGTTTGCGAGGATGCAGTTGTCACCCACGATGCAATCGTGTGCGACGTGTACGTATGCCATAATCAGGCAATTCTTTCCGATAACCGTTTTTTGTTTATCAGATGTTCCGCGATTGATTGTTACACATTCGCGAATCGTTGTATTGTCACCAATTTCTGCTGTGGTAATTTCTCCGCCGAATTTCAAATCTTGGGGCACTGCTGAAATGACAGCGCCAGGAAAGATGCGAACATTTTTACCGATTCTAGCACCGGGGAAAATGGTTACATTCGAACCAACCCAAGTTCCTTCACCTATTTCCACATCTTCATGGATAACAGAAAAAGGGTCTATGCTGACATTTGCAGCAATTTTGGCATTGGGATGTATTACAGAAAGTGGTTGACTCATGATCAAATACCTAAGATTTTCTAACTAAACTAGCCGTCATTTCAGCTTCACAAACAACTTGGCCAGCCACATAGGCTTTGCCAATCATTTTGGCAATTCCTCTACGAATAGGTGCAGTTAATTCACATTTGAAGATAACGGTATCACCTGGGATGACACTTTTACGGAAGCGGCAGTTTTCAATGCCCACGAGGTACGGCCAATAATTTTCAGGATCTGGAACAGAACTTAATACTAATATTCCACCTGTTTGAGCCATAGCTTCTACTTGCATAACGCCAGGCATAACAGGATTGTTTGGAAAATGCCCCATGAAGTAATTTTCATTCATGGTTACATTTTTTACACCTACGACTGAATTATCATCCAAATAAATGATTTTGTCAATCATCTGGAAAGGATAGCGGTGCGGCAATAACTCATAAATGCGCTCATGCGAACAAATAGGAGGTTGTTTGGGGTCGTAAACAGGAACGTTGTTTTTCTCTGTCTCCAACATCAATTTCTTGATTTTCTTAGCCAACTCAACATTGGATGCATGACCCGGTCGAGATGCTAAAATCTGTGCTTTGATGGGACGGCCTACTAATGCCAAATCGCCCATCACGTCCAATAATTTATGGCGAGCCATCTCATTATTGAAGTGTAGATTCGTATTGTTTAAGATACCTACTTCTTTGGAAATAGATACTTTTGGTTTACCTAATACTTCTGAAAGGTGTGCCAATTCAGATTCAGAATAGTCTTTATCTGCAATAACGATGGCATTGTTTAAATCACCTCCTTTAATTAAACCAGCTTTGTACAAAGCTTCTAATTCATGAACGAAACAGAAGGTACGGCACATCGAAAAATCCTTTTCGAATTGTGAGACATGGCTTAAGTTGGCATGCTGGCTCGATAAAAACTTCGAATTATAATCGACCATGACCGCGATGCGGTAATCATTTAGCGGCAATGCAGCTAATTCGATGCCCTTGTCTAAATCTTTGAAGCGTACTTCTTCTGTTAATTCAAAGAATTTTCGGTGTGCTTCTTGTTCTACGGGTTCTGCATCTTTTAATGCTTCGACGAATTTGATCGAAGAACCATCCATAATAGGAGGTTCTGGTCCGTCTAATTGAATTAAGATGTTGTCAATTTCAAGGCCTACTAATGCAGCTAATACGTGTTCAACCGTGTTGATACGCGCTCCATTGTGTTCGATGGTTGTACCACGTGAAGTATCTACGACATAATCGACATCAGCATCTGCGATGGGTTGGCCTGGTAGATCAACACGTTGGAATTTGATGCCATGGTTCGCTGCAGCTGGTAAAAAAGTCATGTTCGCTACAACGCCCGTATGCAAACCGACTCCAGATAGCGTGACAGATTTTGAAATCGTATGTTGCTTATTATTCATAAGAAAGGGTACGCTTATTTAATTTTATTAATCTTTTCAAATAGCTCCGGTAATTGTCTGATTAACGCGCTACGTTTTAAATTATCTACATTATTGGTTGCTGGAAACCCACCCATGGTTTGACCAGGAGTTTTAATTGATTTAGTAACACCAGATTGCCCCGTGATGATGGTCTTCGGTGCGATGCTAAGGTGACCTGCGATACCTACTTGGCCACCGATTAAACAGTTTTCGCCAATTTTTGTAGAACCCGAAATGCCCGTTTGTGCAGCAATGGCGGTATTTGCGCCAATCTCCACATTGTGGGCGATTTGTACTAAATTATCTAATTTAACTCCTTTGCGAATGAAGGTAGATCCCATGGTTGCGCGATCAATCGTGGCATTCGCTCCGATGCTAACATCATCTTCAATAACAACGTTACCTAATTGAGGAATGGCTTTGTATGTGCCATCCGCCTGAGGTGCATGACCAAAACCATCAGCGCCAATGACCGCATTCGCATGAATGATGACATTGTTTCCGATGACCGTATCGTTGTAAATGACTACACCCGGATAAATCATGCAATTGTCGCCAATATGCACATTTTTACCGATGCTGACATGGTTGTATATACTTGTGTAATTTCCAATGCTTGACTTGGCATCGATGAATGATAAATGCCCCACAAACAGGTCTTTACCTAGATTTACACCGCTCGCGATATGCGCCGATTTACTAATGCCTATTTCTCGCTCAGCCATCATTTCTTGATACTTTTGTAACAAGATGGTAAAAGCTACATAGGGTTCTTTTACGCGAATGAGTGTAGATTTTACGTTTGACTTTAATTCCAAATCACTTGCTACAATTACGGCTGTGGCGTCTGTATTGTATAAATAAGATTCGTATTTGGGGTTAGACAGAAATGAAATACTGCCTGCTTTACCTTCTTCTATTTTATCGAAACCCGTAATGTATTGTTTTCCGTCGCCTTCTACTGCTCCTTGAATCATGGTCGCTATTTGGTCAACGGTAAACTTCATATAGGGTATGTGGAATTAAGAATGATTATGCGTTCAATTCACCTTGCAAATATACGCTCTTTGGGCAACAAAAATAGTATTTTTTCACAATCTTACTCA
>JBEEOB010000034.1:0-2753 GCA_041191865.1 Bacteroidota bacterium | reverse complement strand
TTTTTAATCGTAAAACAGTAAATAAAAATATGTCGCACGTTGTATCACCCATAAGAGAGAAACTAGTTACTGGTGGAAAATCTTATTCCGATGTTACCCACGATATCTGCAAACAAGTAGAAGGAGAGCCTACAAAAGAATGGAAAATCGCATTCGGGATCTCAGCACTTGTGTTCATTTATGGTGCTTATTGCCTATTCTACACTTGGTGGCAAGGAATTGGCGTTTGGGGATTAAATAAAACCGTAGGTTGGGCTTGGGATATCACGAACTTCGTTTGGTGGGTTGGTATCGGTCACGCGGGTACATTGATTTCTGCCGTATTATTATTGTTCCGTCAAAAATGGAGAACTTCCATTAACCGTTCAGCGGAAGCGATGACAATCTTTGCGGTATTATGTGCTGCATCGTTTATCTTAGCGCACATGGGCCGTCCTTGGTTAGCACACTGGGCTTTACCACTTCCAAATGCCTTCGGTTCATTATGGGTTAACTTTAACTCGCCATTGGTTTGGGACGTATTTGCAATTTCAACTTACCTATCGGTTTCATTATTGTTCTGGTACATGGGTCTTGTTCCCGATTTGGCTACAATTCGTGACCGCGCGACTACAGCAGGACGTAAATTCTGGTACGGTTTATTCAGCTTAGGCTGGACAGGTTCTTCAAAGACTTGGGCACGTTATGAATACATGTCATTGATTTTGGCTGGTATCTCTACTCCCCTAGTACTTTCTGTACACACAATTGTATCCATGGACTTTGCAACGTCGGTTATCCCAGGATGGCACACGACAATCTTCCCTCCATATTTCGTTGCGGGTGCGATTTTCTCTGGTTTCGCGATGGTACAAACCTTGTTGTTGATCACACGTGTCGTTTTCAAATTAGAAGATTACATTACGATTGAGCACATCGAAATGATGAACATCGTTGTTACAGTGACAGGTTCCGTTGTAGGTATTGCTTACTTAACTGAATTCTTCATCGCATGGTATTCAGGTGTGGAATATGAAAGTTATGCATTTATCAACCGTGCAACAGGGCCATACTGGTGGGCATATTGGATGATGATGACATGTAACGTAATCTCCCCACAATTATTCTGGTCAAAAGCGATCCGTACAAACTTGATGGTTTCATTCTTCTTATCAATCGTTGTTAACGTAGGTATGTGGTTTGAGCGTTTTGTAATTATCGTTACATCATTGCACCGTGATTACATCCCATCTTCCTGGGCGATGTTCTCTCCAACGATGTATGATATTGGAGATTACATTTTCTCATTTGGTTTATTCTTTACCTTATTCTTCTTATTCGCTAAATTCTTACCGGTGGTAAATATGGCAGAGGTGAAATCGGTAATGAAAGGTGTTTCATCAAACTTCCCAGCGAAAAAGGCGAAAGCAGCTAAAAAAACGGAAGAATAATTATTAAGCAATTCGAAATTAAAACAATATGAGTTCGACAACTAACTACATTTTGGGTGTTTATGACGATGAGGACGAGGTTTTACACGCAGTAACTGCGGTGAAAGCCCAAGGAATCAAAATCGAGGACGTATTTACGCCATTCCCAATTCACGGATTAGACGTAGCAGTAGGTCATGCACGTACACGATTACCAATCGCAGCTTTTATGTTTGGTACATTAGGTATGATTTGTGCATTATCACTAATCAGCTATACGATGGTATTCGATTGGCCAATGATCATCGGTGGTAAAGATTTCTTTGCGTTGCCCAACTGGATTCCAGTAACTTTTGAAGGAACTGTACTATTTACAGCCTTTGGTTTAGTAACAACATTTTGTGCTTCCAATAACTTATACCCTGGCAACAAGGTTGAGCCATTGGACTTGCGTATCACAGACGACAAATTTGTGATGGCAATTAATGTTGACAAAAACAAAGTTAGTGCAGCTGACATCAAGAAAGCCTTGAAAGATTCTGGCGCAATAGAAGTAAATACTAAATAATTAACAAGAACAATTGTTCACGAAGAAGCATAACAAGATGTTTAATCCAAGAATTAAATTCGTTTTATTAGCTGGTGTAGTTGCAGGCTTACTATCATGCGGTTCAGACCCGAACGATACAGGAACAGAATTTGCTCCAAACATGTATCATTCGGTAGGCTATGAGCCGATGTCTCAAACACAAGGTGATACGAACACCATCAATCCATTAGGAATGAATATGCGTTTACCTGTAAAAGGTACAGTAGCACGTAAGCGTTACACAGGTTCAGATAGTTTAAAGCAAGCTTTCTTAGCACAAGAAATGATTGCTAAAACGATTCCAAACGATAGCATTTCATACTCAGAAAAATCTTTGTACAACCCAATCGCTGCAACTCCTGAAAACATCGAGGCAGGTAAGGCTCAATATGAGCGTTTTTGCCAACATTGTCATGGTGAAACAGGTAAAGGGGATGGATTGGTTGCGAAAGCATACAAAGGAGTTCCTGTTTACTCAAGTGATGCACTAAAGACGATGAATGACGGACATATTTACCACGTCATTACACACGGAAAAGGAAGAATGTGGCCACATGGTTCACAAATTTCTTCTGAAAACCGTTGGAAAATCGTGTTATATGTACACGAACTACAAAAACAATAATTCAATCATTTTAAATTAAATAGAGATCAAGATGGCGGGACATTCACATTTTTCCCCAGCAAACGTAGAAGAGCATTTTGAATTTAGTGCTGAAGGCAAAAAACGTATTATTTATGCTTTCATCGCTGGT
>JBEEOB010000033.1:0-15810 GCA_041191865.1 Bacteroidota bacterium | reverse complement strand
AACTCTTAACTCTTAACTCTTAACTCTTAACTCTTAACTCTTAACTCTTAACTCTTAACTCTTAACTCTTAACTCTTAACTCTTAACTCTTAACTCTTAACTCTTAACTCTTAACTCTGTTTTGGGCCACAAAATTAGTGATTCTTAGGAATTATTTTTCCTTTTTGAAAAACAAACACGCATCGCCATAACTTAAAAAACGATAGCCCTCTCGCTTAGCCTCCTCATAAATGTCCTTCCAAGCATCGCCAATCAATGCAGATACAAGTACCAACAATGTCGATTTGGGTTGGTGAAAATTCGTTATCAAGGCGTCGCAGAATCGAAAACGATATGTGGGCATGATGAGTAATTCCGTTTGAGCCACCCATTTTGATTGTTGGTGGGTATCCATATAAGTTAAAATGGCATGCAATGCATCCGCATTATTTACTTCCGAACGATCATGATAGGCAAATTCTTTTGGGATAATTAAGCCTGTCTCAGGAATTAAACGACCTTCTAAGAGCCATACACCTGACCAATACAAACTCTCCAATGCCCGTAGCGCTGTAGTGCCCACAGGAATAAAGCTTCCTTGGTGTTGTATTAGTTGTTGTATGAAGTCTCTTTCAAAGATTAATTGTTCCCGATGCATCGGATGATTCCGGATTTCATCTTCTTTGACAGGTAAAAAAGTCCCTGCACCTACATGTAATGTCAGGAAACTTTGCTTGACACCTTTTGACGATAATTGATCCAATATCGCTGCAGTAAAATGTAGGCTGGCTGTCGGTGCCGCCACCGCACCTAATTCTTTGGAAAAAACGGTTTGATAACGTTCTTGATCCGATAACTCGGTATCCCTTTCCATATAGGGAGGAAGGGGTATTTTACCTATTTCGTTCAGTATGCTCGCAAAGGTATGTTCACTGGACCATTGGATTTGTACTTGATTTATTTCTCGATTATGCCAATTGACCTTGAGCGTAATTTCATCGCCGTCGATTTGAATCGTCTTATGTAGCGTTTCATCTTGTTTCCAGCGCTTTTTATTGCCCACCAAACATTCCCAAGTAATTTCACTCCGCTGCTCCATGACCTGCTGGGTAGCGATGTTATCCGACAAAGGTTTTAGCAGAAAAATCTCGATGGTTGTTCCACTTACCTTTTGGATTTGAATTCTTGCTGGAATTACCTTGGTATTGTTGAAAATAAATAGGCTATCAGTAGGAACTAAATTGGGCAGCCGCTGAAAGCTGCTGTGGCTTGTCTCCTCGTTACGATGTACGAGTAGGCGGGACCCATCTCGTTGTTGGCTCGGAAAAAATGCGATATGAGAATCGGGTAATTCGTAATCAAACGCCTGAATCGAAATGTCGGGCATGTTGTTAATCATGCTTCCTCAGGGCTGTGCGTTGGTGATAAGAAAAGTCGAATCGGAAGGTAGATTAACCATACAAGGATCAGGATAATTCCTAATTTAGGGATATACGTATAATCTGCATCGTAAGTTCGCTGGTCATTTAAGAGAAGCAAAACTCGGAATACCAAAATCAAATAGGTGTTGATGAGGGCAGGTAAGAAATGTAACCAATTGGTCAATGTTGACTTAATGGTTGCATCGCCTTTGCTCGCAAAAATTTGAAATACTTTTCCCCAAACTTGTTCGGACACATTGGCTACACTTTTGATTAATAATAGAGCCAATACGTTGAGTATCGTTACGATGCCTGCCGACAAATAAAAGATTTCTTCTTTGGGTAAAAATCCATCTCCACGTCCTGTTTCACCGAAATGAACGGCAGCTGGATCGGGTAATCCGCGATATACGAATAATAAGGTAATGCCAAAGGCAACCATAGAAACAATGCGCCAAGCACGCGAAACGAAATAATCGATTGACATAGGATTCAAAAATATCTTCAAAATTAGTTCATCCGAAGTCGAATGCCTAATCTTTCTTGTATTTTGATAAATATGGGCTTTCCTTTGGATTAAAGGCCGAAAAAACTATTTTTGTTATTCTTTTACAAATTATGAAGATCTATACAAAACAAGGTGACGGTGGTTTTACTCGGTTAGCCGATGGAAAGGGCTTGTCAAAGTCTGATTTCAGATTGGAAGCAATCGGCGATTTGGATGAACTGAATTCACACTTGGGTCTACTTATATGTAAGGTTGACTCGGAACTTGCAGCTAAATTACAAGCCATTCAATCCAGTCTTTTTGTGTTAGGCGCCCATGTTGCGAGTGATTCCAAAGAGGTATTGGGTAATATGGAATTGATTTCGCTTCAAGATATCGTCGCATTAGAAAATAATATAGATGCTTTAGATGCGCAGTTAGCGCCGATGCGATTTTTTATTCTTCCGGGTGGACACGAAACAATTGCCACCGCACAAATTACTCGGACGGTCTGTCGGCGCGCTGAACGAAGTTTAATTCGTTGGGTTCAAGCCTCAGAACATACCGATTATGAGATTGCGATGGCTTACATGAACCGATTATCTGATTACTTATTTATGGTGTGTCGTTTTTTACATCATAGCCTAGGTATACCTGAAATTCCATGGAATTCAGGCAAATAAATTAATATAGAACGTATGCAAATCCACATTGAACCTATCTCAAAATCAAGAATTGATCAAGTTGACTTTGATCAACTAACCTTTGGCAGAAGCTTTGCCGATCACATGTTGGTCGCTGAATATTCGAATGGAGCCTGGCAATCGGTCAAAATCCAACCTTATGGTCCGCTTGAATACCAACCTGCGATGATGTCTTTGCATTACGGCCAATCTATTTTTGAGGGAATGAAAGGCTATCGAGGAAAAGATGGGAGTATTCAGGTTTTTCGCCCAGAAGAAAACTGGAAGCGATTTAATAAGTCGGCCTACCGCATGTGTATGCCTGAGGTTCCTGAAGAGATTTTCTTAGGTGGCTTACGTGAATTATTGAAATTAGATCAAGCATGGGTTCCCGCGAAAGAGGGTTGTTCCTTGTACATTCGTCCGTTTATGTTTGCAACGGATGAATATGTGGGTGTTACTCCTTCTACAACATATAAATTTATCATCTTCAATTGTCCTGTGGGGTCATATTATTCGAAACCTTTGCGCGTTCGTGTAGAAACAGAATACATTCGTGCAGCGAAAGGCGGCGTCGGATTTGCTAAAAATGCAGGTAACTATGGGGGATCTTTGTTTGCGACGCAAAATGCCAATAAGGATGGTTATGATCAAATCATTTGGACGGATGCTGCCACACATCAATTTGTCGAGGAAGCTGGAACCATGAACTTGATGTTTGTCATTAATGGCGCATTGGTTACAGCAGCGACCGGCGATACGATACTTGATGGGGTTACTCGGAAATCAGTCATTCAAATTGCAAAGGACTGGGGGATGGACGTACAGGAGCGTCAATTAGCCGTGAAAGAATTGATTGAAGGTATTCAAAATGGATCTGTCACGGAGGCCTTTGGTGCTGGAACGGCTGCGGTGATTGCACCCATCGCTACGATTGGATTTGAGGGGCAAGACTATGATTTACCTGAACGTAAAGACTCCGATTTTTCAGTTAAAGTATATAATGAAATCAATCAAATTCGTTTAGGCGAAATTCCTGACACACGCCATTGGGTTTGGAAAGTTTAGAGTTTAGCCTTCAAAATAATTTTAATACCTGGGTCTTTGGAAGTACTAACATCTTCTAATTCGACCTGGGTATTTTTGTTTTGGGACCAAAGTGTTTTTTTTCCTGTAGTTTTCGATGGACCAAATTTGACATCAAAATAGGTTTGAATGCTCGTTTGTAATTCACTTACTTGAGCGATTTCTTCTACATAAATATCTAGATCAATCTCATTTAATTTTCCTTGATCATTCGCGATGTACGTAACGTCTGCAAAATTGAGGTCACTGTCATCAAAATATAGCGAATAAGATTTTCCGGATGTTGGCTGGCTTTCAGCCAATTCCACGGTCTCATGAATTTGATTCATATCCATGCCCCACGATTTATTTCGGATGATTAAAGAATCGCTGAGTGTCATCTGTTTTATCCAATCATGGCTTGAATTCCAAGCTTCTTTGATTTTAAGTTGCTCGGGAGCGCCACTAATCTGCGAGTTTTCAGATGAATTGGTATCCTTGTTGCAGGCACCCAAACTCAGTATCAATGCGATAAATAATAGGTGTAGGGACTTAATTTTCATGCTGTCTTGAGTTGAAATGTCATTTCAAAAATAAATAAATTCAAGGTGGCTTAAATCATTCTATTGAAAAATATTCTTATTTTTGGAATTAGGTATGGGAATTCATGCGTTCGCGCACTGCGATATTTAAGATTATTAGTGGTTAGGTATTTTAAAAAGAAGCCGGTCTATGACTGGTTTTTTTTTGTTTAAAACTCCCGACCAATACTTACGACCATTCCTGTTTTACCACCATTAATGATTGGAAAGCCAACTTTACAAACAAAGTTATAATAGGTGACAAAGTCGAAACCCAGTCCAGTTCCCATTAACCATTTGTTTGTGCTATTTCGCGTTTCTTTAATTGCGTTGTACACATACCCAACATCTGTAAATACAGTTGGATAAATAGCAATTGGCATTTGATTAAATTGTTTGAATTTAATGTATGGGATTCTCAATACGGTTGACAGTAATTGGAATCGCAATGTATTTCTCCAAAGGAAGTAGTTGGTTCCATCGATGACATTTAATTCATAACCGCGTACTAGATCATTTTCGTAGCCTAACCCTTTAATGTTGGCATAAGGAATAAATCCATCTTGGCTAATTTTGGACTTCATTTGACTTGCTAGGAAAAATCGGCTTCCTAAGTCAAAAAAGAGTGCAATGGCCGCTTTCGCTTCCCAAAAATTAACTTGATCATTCGGAAGGATCCCATGTTTGGTAAAGCTAATGTCTATTTTTTGGCCTCGGAGAGGATAGGTGACAAAGTCTCGAAAATCATAGGAAAAGCCGTACCTAACTTGAGTGTAATTTTGTTCTGTTTTTCCTGCTCCAAAATAGGAAGGATTTAATTGGGCGATGGTGTCAGCAATGACCGCGTGGTTGTACCTCAATTCCAGTGTTTGAAAATCATAAAACCGAAATCTTTTTCGAAATTGTATGGCTCCAGTCCACTTTTCACCCAAGATTACATCCCTCTCTAAGTAGGTAAGGGTGTCTTGATTTGTCTTATATGCGAGGTTTTTTTGCGTGCTGTAGGCGAGGCTCACGGTCATCCCCAATGTTTTTTTGGGGTCCAAATAGGGGTTTTGGTAGGATAATTCTAGCTTATCCGTAAAGCCTGTTTCAGCTTTAATGACTACTTTTTCGTTTCGCCCCATGAAATTATTATGCAAAAATCGAAGACCATAAATGGCTCGATCAAAATCATGGCCACGTGACCACCAATCGTTCAGGTTACGGTCGGCCAACTGGAACGAAGGGTAGGCTAAAATATACCATTGTTCTAGGCATTCATAATTGATGGAAAGATTTCCGTTCGGTAATTGGTGGTAATCTGATTTGACCCAAATGAACAGGTTGGTGTTCATGAGCTTACGCCTATTGAATTCGATGCGTTCATGAAGGTCTTGAATACTCAGCGAGTCATTTTCTTGGAAATCAAGTTCCCTACGTAAAATATTTTCCCGCGTCTTTTCATTTCCCACGAAATGAATGGAATCAATGCGCATGGATTGCCCAAAGCTCGTAAAGCCTGCTAGCAATAGCCCAATAAAAAGCATGAATGAATAAAAACGCATCCACTCAAGTTACAAAAAAGCCGTAGAATACACGTTAATCTATTCGAAAATGATTGTTTGTTTAGCGTGATACCATGTTTCTATGCGGTCTTCTACATTCTTCTCGATTTGCATCCTTCGAATTTTTAACGTGGGAGTTAAGCAGGCATTTTCAACGGTCCAAGGTTCTTGCAATACGATTATTTTTTTCAAGTATTCGTATTTTTTGAATAAAGGATTGATGTCGATTAGTAGTTTTTCCAAGGAATCGATGATTTCTTCTTCCGTTATATTTTTTGCTTGCGGACTCAATAGGACTAGGCCCAAGGGTTGAGGTAAATTGACACCAACAACACAAGCAACTTCTACATGCTCATGTAATGATAAAGCATTTTCAATCGGTGCAGGTGAAACATATTGCCCTTTGGCTGTTTTGAAATTATCCTTTACACGGCCAATAATGGATAGGTAGTTTTCTGAATCCAATTGCCCCATATCACCCGATTTTAACCAAGGACCATCAAACAATGCATCCGTTTGTTCTTGATTTTTGTAATACCCCAGGCAATTATAATCGGCTTTCATTTGTATCTCGCCTGTTTCGGCGTCGATGCGGGTGGTGCATTGGTCATGAACCCGCCCCACGGTTCCAAGTTTTATTTTATTGCGAGGAGTTAGGCTATTGAGTCCCAGGTTTTCAGTCATTCCATAGGCTTCTTGAATGTAGAGGCCAATGGTTTGAAACCAGGCGGTTAATTCCTGGGGCATTGGCGCTGCCCCTGTTATGACCATTAAGGTTTGGTCCAAGCCTAATCCTTTTTGAATTTTCTTTTGAATGATACCTCGGATAATCGGAATGGAAAGTAATAAACTTAGTTTTTTCTGTCCCCCAATTTTGAGCAAGATACCTTCTTTGAATTTCGCCCAAATTCGTGGAACGGCCAAGAAATGACTTGGTCGGGCTTGTACGAGATTTTGTTGGAATGTATCAAGATTTTCAACAAAGTATATGGTGCCGCCTGCCGCCGTTGAGGCAAATTCTACAAAATTTCGTTCTGCAATGTGGCAGAGTGGGAGGTAGGAAATGAAACGGGTGTTGGGTGTTTCTAGGTGGGCAATTTCCCTGGCTAGGTTAAGCGCTTGTGCAATCGCACCGTTCGTGATCATCACTCCCTTTGGCGTTCCCGTTGTTCCTGACGTGTAAACGATTGTCGCTAATTCATCATGTTTTGGTAAAACAGGTTCAAGAATTGGCAATGCGTTTGTTAAGATTTCATTCCAAGATGTACCCGTCTGACAAGGGCTGTCAGGCGTAAAAATGAGCTGTATGGAATCGGGAATCCCCTTTTGGATGTCTTCCCAATTGTCTAATTTACCAACGATTAGTATTTGACAATCCGAATGAACCAAAACCTGATTTAGTTGTTCGCCTGTCAGCGTCGCGTAAAAAGGAACAGAAACGGCGCCTGCGTAGGAAATTGCTAGATCTGCCAAAATCCAATGAGCGCTATTTTTTGATAAAATACCAATGTGTTTCGGTTTTTCATCCGCTAATTGCCCTTTGAGGTAAGATCCAATCTGCTCGACAATTTGGAGGCATTCTTGGTAGCTATAATCGGTAAATATTCCTGCCCTCGGTTGTTTTAAATAGGTATTTTTAGGCGTGTGGGTTGCCCAATGTATGAAGTTTTCTAGGTTACTTTGGTAAGTTTGAATCAAGGTTTTTTTGAGGTTAATCCTTAAAAATAAAACTTAATTCTTTTATATCATAAATTTCGGTCCCGTGGTTTTGTTCAATCTCGATTAAGCCCTGCTCGTTGACCTGTACTATTTTTCCATTAAATTGTCCATTTTTATCTTCGAATGGATGCCATTCTCCTCGGCGAAAAAGTTGTGAGTGGTAGGTTTCGTCGATCATCAAAAAGGCCTTATTCGTAAATTCTATGTATTGATTTTCAATCCCACTTGAAATGTAATTGTAGATTTCGCTGATATCGATTGCTTGTGGGTTTTTTGTCCACTGTCGGAGGGAAGTGGCTCGAAGGCCTTCGAAGTTTAATTGGTTGATATTTAGGCCAATGCCGACGATGGAGAAGGCCCATTTACCGGCTTGAAAATTGCTTTCAATGAGAATTCCTCCTAGTTTTTTTCCGTCAAGGTAGATGTCATTTGGCCACTTGATTTCGAGTGGGAGTTGTTCTCCCATCGTACTTGTAGCCCATCGTTGGAGTCCTATTACAATACCATTAGCGATTGCTTTGCTTAGGTAAAATTGAGATACAAGTAAATCGTGATCGGGTTTCAATAAATAAGAAACCAATAAATTTTGATTTGGTTCGGCATGCCATTGGTTGCCTCGTTGTCCTTTCCCAGCGGTTTGGTGAGCGGCAATCCATGCAAAACCTTCATTGATGTCGCTAGTAATTGCTTTCTGAAAGCCGTATGCGTTCGTCGATTCACAAAGGTTCATATATTTTGAGAATTTGCCGACGAAGCGGGTAGGGGCTTGGTAATTGTTCAATTTTTCTTCGTAATTTTAGGTTTACAAGAAACAAATTTAATTTTTTATTCGTTATTCGAAATGTTAACTCGTTCGATAATTCGATTTTAGACAAACATATGAGCAAAAGCACAAAGAAGACCACAGTAGAAGCATCAGAACAATTAGCGCAATGGGTGGTGAAAGGGATGCAGGAAAAGAAGGCTCAAGATATCGTTGTGATGGACATGCGCGGAGTTGCTAATGCATTTACTGATTTTTTTGTGATTGCGTCAGGTACTTCAGATACGCAAATCGAGGCGATTGCAGATTCCGTGGACAAGGAAGTATGGGAGTCCGGGAAAATACATGTACATGCGATGGAAGGTAAGGCTAATCGGGAGTGGATCTTGATGGACTATTACGATGTAATTGTGCACGTATTTCTGAAAGACAAGCGTGATTTTTTCAAATTAGAGGAGCTATGGGGTGATGCGAAGTTTACGCACATTTCAGAGGAATAATTCTCAATTCGAACTTTTTTAGGTATCCTCATTGTTAATAGCCCAAACAAATTATTCTAATGGCAAAACAAGGTAATAGTAAAAACACCAAGCGTTCAGGAATTCAACCACGCCTGCCCAAAAAACCGGCAGGAGGGATGCAAAGTTGGATGATTATTGGTTTGGTGATTGCGATGGTGAGTATGTTCTTCTTTACGAAGCAGCGCACATTGCAAGAGATTAATCAAGGGCAATTTGAGTCCATGGTGATTCAAAAAGAGGTTCAATCGGTTGTTATCGTCAATGATAAATTGGTTGAGGTTAGCCTGAAACCTACGTTCGTTTCGAAGTACTTTAAAAATTCGCCTCCCGGCTTAGTATCGGCAAAACAAGGCCCCCATTTTGAATTTCCGATCATTTCCAAAGAGGGATTTGAGCATTTTTTAGAGGATCGTCAAAAAGACTTTCCACGCAATGAACGCATTTTTGCGACCCCAGAAACGCGTACAGGGCCATTGGATTGGTTGGGTACCTGGGGCTTCTTTATCCTGATGGGATTAAGTTTTTACTTCCTTTTCTTCCGCATGGGCGGCGGTGGAGGTGGCGGCGGCCAGTTGTTTAACATTGGTCGGAGCAAGGCTACCTTGATTGAGGGAGAGTCCAAAGTACGTGTGACCTTTGATGATGTTGCCGGCTTAGATGAGGCTAAAGAAGAAATTCAGGAGATTGTTGAGTTCTTGAAATTTCCGAAAAAATTTACCGATCTAGGTGGTAAAATTCCCAAAGGTGCCTTGTTGGTTGGCCCTCCGGGCACAGGTAAAACTTTATTAGCCAAAGCCGTAGCGGGTGAGGCAGGTGTACCATTCTTTTCATTATCGGGTTCTGATTTTGTCGAGATGTTTGTTGGAGTTGGTGCAGCGCGTGTACGTGATTTGTTCAAGCAAGCGAAAGAAAAGGCGCCTTGTATCATCTTTATTGATGAGATTGATGCGGTTGGTCGTTCTCGTGGACGTGGTCAAATGCCGGGTTCAAATGATGAGCGCGAGAATACATTAAACTCATTGTTGGTTGAAATGGATGGCTTTGCAACGGATTCGGGCATTATCATCATGGCGGCCACAAACCGTCCGGATGTCTTAGACGCAGCCTTGCTTCGTCCGGGTCGTTTTGATCGTCAAATATCCATCGACAAGCCCGATATTATTGGTCGGGAAGCGATTTTCAAAGTTCACTTAAAGCCTTTGAAATTAGCTGCTGACATTGATCCGAAGGAATTGTCAGCTCAAACACCTGGTTTTGCAGGAGCTGAGATTGCCAATGTATGTAATGAGGCAGCATTAATTGCTGCTCGTCGCAGTAAAACGGCCGTGGATATGGATGATTTCCAAGAAGCTATGGACCGTGTGATTGGAGGATTGGAGAAGAAAAACAAGATTATCAATCCCTTGGAGAAGAAAATTGTTGCTTATCATGAGGCGGGCCATGCAATTGCGGGTTGGTTCTTAGAGCATGCAAATCCATTGGTTAAGGTTTCTATTGTACCGCGTGGCGTAGCCGCGTTAGGTTATGCACAATACTTGCCCAAAGAACAGTTCTTGTATCGTACGGAACAGTTGATGGATGAGATGTGTGTGACATTGGGTGGAAGGGCTGCTGAAGAAATCGTCTTTGGTAAGATTTCAACAGGTGCACAAAATGATTTGGAACGTATTACGAAATTAGCTTACTCGATGGTGACCGTTTACGGCATGAATGAGAAATTAGGTAATATCTCTTATTACGATTCGAAGGGATCTGATTATCAATTTAATAAGCCATATTCGGAAACGACAGCACGTGAAATTGATGAAGAAGTTCGTAAGATTATTGCGGAAGCATATACCCGTACCAAGAAATTGTTAACCTCGAAAAAGGATAAGTTGACCATTTTGGCGGAGCAATTATTGAAGAAAGAAGTATTGTTTCAAAGTGATTTGGAGGAGCTAGTTGGACCACGTCCTTTTGAGCAATTAACCTCATATCAAGAGTTTATCAAAGGGGAAACGGAAAAGAAACGCAAAGATGCCAAGGATGAGCGCGAGTTAGCTGAGACGGTCAAGCGCGCAGCAAAAAAGCCTGCTGCAGTCAAAGCCGAATCCGCTGAGGAGCCAGTCGTTAAGAAAAAGCCTGCGCCTCGAAAAAGGACTCCTAAAAAAGAAGATTAACCGAATGGGGTGGGTATTCCCTCCCCATTTTTGCTATCTATGAAGCAACTAATTATACCTTCAGGGAAACATGCTTATTGCCTATCCGATATGCATTTGGGCTTTCCGGACGCACAGACATCCCGCGCACGCGAGCGTGTTTTGACGGAATGGCTTTCTCATATTTCCAGAGATGTAAGTGATTTGTTTTTGCTGGGAGATATCTTCGATTTTTGGTTTGAATACAAACAGGTAGTTCCCAAGGGTTTTGTTCGTTTTATCGGTGCACTCGCTCAATTAGCAGACAAAGGGGTTCGTTTACACATTTTTGTGGGTAATCATGATTTGTGGATGCGGGATTATTTTGAGGGGGAGTTAGGTGCTGTTATTTACACGGAGCCAACGGAATTTGAATTCCAATTTGATGGCAAAATGATTCGTGTTTGCATGGGTCATGGCGATGGAATGGGTCCTGGAGATTATGGATATAAGCTTTTGAAAAAGGTATTCGTAAACCCAATCGCACAATTTCTTTTTGGTTGGTTGCATCCCGATTTAGGTGTCCGGCTTGCGCATGCATGGTCGGGGACACGAAAGACTTCGACAATTAAGGCGGGTGAGGTTCCCTTTGATCCTGCTACAGACTTTATTTTATCAGCCGTACGTGATCGTTATGCCATTGATCAACGCGATAATCGCTTGATTTCTGCCTATGTATTTGGCCATCGGCATCATCCCATCGCCTTGGAACTTGATGCTGCCACCACGTATTACAATTTGGGTGATTGGTTTACGCCTAATTATCAAAATGCATATATCTTAAAAATTGAGGCAAATGGGCTTGATTTTGTGCGTTTTCAGCCAAAATTCTAATTTTTCTATGTATCTTCATAGCTCATTCTGTTAACCCATCGTATTATGTCTCAATTCCACACGCGTTTAGAAGTTATGTCCGAGCTAGCCAAAAATATGGATAGCTACATGAAGGATTTTTTGAATCCGATTGATTCCAACTGGCAGCCTGCTGATATGCTTCCTGATTCGACAAAGGATAATTTCTTTGATGAAGTGAAATTGTTACAAGAAGCCGCTAATGAATTGCCTTATGATTATTGGGCAGTTTTGATCGGTGATACGATTACGGAAGAAGCGCTACCTACCTATGAATCTTGGTTACTAGGGATGGAAACAGTGGATCATTTGGATCAAGAAAATGGTTGGGTTAAGTGGATTCGCAGTTGGACAGCTGAAGAAAATCGTCACGGAAATCTATTAGGAACCTACCTGTATTTATCAGGAAAGGTGGACATGCGTGCGGTTGCCATTTCAACACAGTATTTGATAGCTGATGGTTTTGATATAGGTACCTCGGCAGATCCCTATCGTAATTTTGTGTATACATCATTCCAGGAATGGGCAACGAATATTTCCCATCGCAGAACGGCTTCTTTGGCTAAGCAGCATGGGAATTCGAATTTGTCTCGTATGTGTGCGCAAATCGCGGCAGATGAACTTCGTCATGCGAAGGCATACAAGGCATTCGTTTCTGAGATTTTTAAATTAGATCCTTCTGAAATGATGTTGGCTTTCGCTGATATGATGAAGAAGAAGATTGTTATGCCTGCGCATTTCTTGCGTGAGATGAGTGGTGCGAAAAGTTCTTTATTTGATCATTTCTCTGATGCTGCACAGCGCATTGGTGTTTATACAACGGCGGATTATACAACGATTATGCGTGGTTTGATTCAGGATTGGGATTTGGAAAGTGTTCGTGGATTGAATGATCAGGCCGAAAAGGCGCGTGATTATGTAATCGGATTGCCTGCGCGTTTAGAGCGATTAGCTGAGCGTGTAAAGGTCCCTGAATTAGCCTATCCGTTTAGCTGGATTGTTTAATATATGCCTCAGAAGTTATCGTTAGATGAGCTAAATCGGCTCGATGTATCCGCGTATAAATCAGCGGAGAAATTCCCTTTTGTTTTTGTGCTCGATGATATTCGAAGCATGAATAATATTGGTTCCGCGTTTCGTACGGCGGATGCATTTCGTTGTGCACATGTGTATTTAGTCGGAATTACGGCGCAGCCGCCACATCGTGAAATTAGTAAAACAGCTTTAGGGGCGGACGAATCAGTTGATTGGACATATTTTGAATCAGCAGAAGCGTGCCATGATACGTTAAAAGACATGGGGTATATTGTGTATTGCATCGAACAAGTAGATCAGTCGATTTCCTTGCATGATTTCAAGCCTGAGGCGGACAGTAAATATGCTTTTGTTTTCGGAAATGAAGTATTTGGGGTGAATGATTATTGGATTGAGGCTGCTGCAGGTAGCATTGAAATACCTCAATTTGGTACCAAGCATTCCTTAAATGTTTCCGTAACCATGGGCGTGGTAGCTTGGGATTTTGTTAGTAAATCGCAGCTCTAGCGCTTCCAATATTAAATTTTTCAGTTTCGTTGAAAACTTAACACAGATAAATTTTTAGTTCTCATTAGTTTACCTAGATTTATCAAATATTTAATATTAAGATAATGAACGGTCAGAAAAAAACATTAGCAAATCAACTTTCATCTTTGGTGTTGCCTAAATTAAAAGGGCTATCAGAAAAAAATGCCAAGAAGGTATTAGCCACAGTTGAAAAATCAGTCGGAGAGATAGCGAAAAAATATGTGAAGTTGGTGCAGGATCAAGAGAAGGAAGCCGCAAAAGCGAAAGTAAAAGCTGATAAAGCAAAGAAGAAATCCATTGAAAAAGAAGCAAAGAAAAAGGCGAAATTGGCTAAAAAAGCGGCTGAAATCAAACAAGTAGCTCAGTTAATGGCTAAAGAGGTAGCGCCAGCAGCAGCTAAGTCAACTGCTAAAGCTCCAGCGAAGCCTAAAGCAAAAGTCGTTAAGAAATAAGGATAACATTCATCCTAAAATTTAAGCGTTCATCCCAATATCTAATTGGGATGAACGCTTTTTTTTATCTTTGAACATTCATTTTAATACATACTATGTTACTATCTATACGGCATTTAGCGAAGCGTTATGCAGACCATGTGGCATTGAACGATGTAAACTTAGAAATACCCAAAGGGAAGATTTTTGGTTTATTAGGCCCCAATGGAGCCGGTAAAACATCGTTAATTCGGATAATTACGCAGATTACAGGACCTGATTCGGGGGAAGTTTATTTTGATGGCGAACCTTTGCGTTTGGAACATGCCAACCAGATTGGTTATTTACCTGAGGAAAGAGGCTTGTACAAAAAGATGAAGGTTGGGGAGCAACTCCTGTATTTAGCGCAATTGAAAGGCATGCGTAAAGATGAGGCAATTGCTAAATTGAAAGACTGGTTTATTCGATTAGATATCAAGGAATGGTGGAATAAGCCGGTAGATGATTTGTCCAAAGGAATGCAGCAAAAGACGCAGTTTATCGCTACGGTGGTTCATGAGCCTAAATTGCTGATTCTTGATGAGCCATTTTCGGGTTTTGATCCGATCAATGCAAATATGCTGAAGGATGAGATATTAGCGATCAAGGCACGAGGAACGACCGTTTTATTTTCAACGCACCGGATGGAATCTGTTGAAGAGCTTTGTGATGAAATCGCTTTGATTAATCATGCACAAGTGGTGTTGTCGGGCAATAAAGATGAGGTGCAGAATCGATATAAGAAAAATCAATTTTCCATTCGTTATGAAGGATCGTTTGTAGATATTCCTGGAATTGAGCTTGTTTCCCATGAGCCTGGCCACGCGATAGTACGTTTTTCTGAAGGAATGGGGACCAATGCGGCCATTGCCTTATTGATTCAGCATATTCGTTTGTTGGAATTCAAGGAATTGATTCCTTCTTTTAATGATATATTTATTCAAGTAGTTAGCGAAACCAATTGATATGAATAAGATTTTACTGGTTATTCAGCGTGAATACGTAACACGTGTGTTGAAAAAATCCTTTTGGATTTCATCATTGTTGGCCCCCGTCTTAATCACGGCGATCTATGCGATACCGATCTGGTTAGCGATGAAAGATAAGGAGCAGAAGCAAATTGCGATTTATGATCAAAGCCATATGTTGAAATCCGCTGATTTACAAGATAAGGAGTTGGTGTTCACCTTTACGGATGTGCCTGAACAGGACTTCAAGACCCAATTTGCGAAGTCTGGGTACGATGCCTTTGTAAGTATTCCTGTGGATGTTTTATCGAATCCCAAAGGGGTGCATATTTATTCTTCTAAGAATATTGGGCTTAGTTTGAAAGAATCTGTAGAGCGGTTAATTCAGAATAAAGTGCGGCAGGAACTGATGTATAAGGCTGGTATATCAGCAAAGGTTTACGAAGATACACAAGTTGATATTGCTAGTGAGACGATTACCGTGTCTGAAAATGGGGGAGAAACAAGTTCAAGTTCCGCTGGTGTGATGATTCTAGCGGGCATCATGGGCTTGATTTTGTATATCACGCTCTTACTTTACGGCTCTCAAGTCATGAATGGTGTGATCGAAGAAAAGAGTAGTCGGATCATTGAAGTCATCATTTCTTCGGTGAAGCCTTATCAGTTAATGTTAGGGAAGATTATCGGTGTGGGGCTTGTAGGCCTTACACAATTTGTTTTATGGATTGTCTTGACCATTGGATTGACTCAAGTGACAGGGAAGATTTATGCCTCTAAAACAAAAGCAATAGCGCAGATGAGCCAAGTGGAGCATGGGGAAGTGGCAACGGATATAAGCAAAGCCATGCAAGATTCACCGATGGGCGAGGTGACTAAAGTGCTTGAAAGTACGAATATCCCCTTGATACTTTTTGCCTTTATGTTCTATTTTTTTGTTGGCTATTTGCTTTATAGTTCGCTGTTTGCAGCCATCGGTTCAGCGGTTGAGAGTGCCACGGAGGCACAGCAATT
>JBEEOB010000032.1:0-6142 GCA_041191865.1 Bacteroidota bacterium | reverse complement strand
ACCGATATACTCTTGAATCCAACCGTTAATCTTCGTTTTTAAATCTTCCATCAATACCTTGAAAACAAAAAGAGGGATTAAAAACCCCTCTTCTTTCTTAAATTTCCTTGGCAAAGGTAGGTATTTTTTTCCAAAATGCAACATATCGGCATAAAGTAGCATGCATCTGGTCGAATCTATGTTCTTTTTGTCCAAAATATTTCACTAATTTCGAGACCAAATTTACCGGGTTGCCTAACTTTAGCAACCCTACATATACATGATGAATCGCTGCTACTGGCTTGTTGTTTTTATCTGCATGGGATTTATATCCTTGGCAAATTCGGCTGAACGATTCCCCACGCCACCAGACTCACCTATCAGACTTTTCTATATCCAACGTAGCACGAACGCAAATACAGTCGTTTATGATGCTAATTTAATAGCTAACAAAACACTGAATGCAAAAGATCCCGTACACACTTATTGGATTCGTTATGGTGATAAAGGTCAAAAAGAAGAACTAAGCACCATCCAACGAACCTTAGCCTACGGACTTTATACAGATGCAATCAACGCGGAATCAAATGCATTTGCAGGATATTTTCTTGCATACCGTAAACGCAAATTCGTAGTTAAACTTGACGCACGAGGCGCCCCCATTGCACTATTTCCAATCAACGGAAAATTGCAAATCCTCAAACGCGTGTTTGTTAGCGTAGACGAATCGCACATGATGCCCTCTGTCAATTACATTGAACTTTTCGGAAAAGATGTTTTGACTGGAAAAGACGTTTACGAACGGTTCAAGCCTTAAAATATCCCTAATAAACTGAGTTGAATATTGCGCGGCTGCCCCGAATAACCATATTGTTCTACGGGCCTCTGATTCAATACATTTTTGACCAAAGCCTGTAGTCTCCAATGTTTACTGAACGAATACGTTGATTGCAATTCTGTCCATACATAGCTTGCTAACGTCACCCCTTGCGTTTGATAACTCGCATCATTATAATAATAATCCGTACGCTCCCCCACGCATTGGGTGTATATACTTGCCGACCACCTCTTCGTTAATTGCTGGCTAAGACGCAAAGAGACCTGATGCTTAGGCCTGCGAATCAACGAAGAAAAAGTCGAATCCTTGCCATTGATTACTTGATTCATTTGCCCGTCTAAATACGTATAAGCTAATTCCGAAGAGAATCCCTTCCAAGCATAACGCGCTTCTAACTCAGCTCCCTTCGTATTTTGCTTAGAAACATTCAAGTAACGACCATAAGGTTCCTCAGCAATCGATTGGAATACAATTCCGTCCTGAACTGCCTGTTGGAATCCAACTAAACGCACATAAAATTTCCCTAACTGTTGTTCGAATCCGGCCTCAACGGTTTTTCCAAATTCCGCTTGAAGAGCTTGATTCCCATAAGGTGAATAGAGTTGATACAAAGATGGCGCCTTGAAGCTATTGTAATAATTGGCAAACAACTTGCCTTTGGGCCAAAGGTACACGTATGGATTCACATGGTATGTAAAATTATTTCCGTACAAAGAATGATTACTTAATCGGCCGCCTAATTCTAAACCCCATGCATCTACTTGATGCTTTTCGAATGTCAGATAACTAGCGAATAACTGAATATGGGCCAAAGAGGCTGCTAATGCCGGCGAATCATAGCGACCGTATCCACTGATCGAAAAATCGCTTTGACTTGTTGCCTGATTACGAAATTCGATTCCTGCAATTCCTTGGATACCTGCCGGCAATTTCCATTTGAGATAGCTTTCTGCGCCTTGATTGATTCCCACATAGGCAGACTCGCTGTAATTAGCATAGGCGTTCATTGGAATATCAGTCGAATCGTTGCGAAAAAAGCGATGCGTTATATCATGAAATAAGCGAACAAATAAATCCCCTTGGGTGAATTGCTGGTGAAACTGCCCACGAAAGGCATGATTAGAAGCTTTGGCCGTATAATCCCGTTCATCCATAAAAGGACCTCCATCTAAACTCGCACGATAAAATTCACTTTGATAATACAAATCAAAGTCGGCATGTTTCCCCAACGAACTCCCTAAATTAACCCGAATGTTTTGCTGGCTCATGCCATCATTCTCCGCCTGATTTGCTGCGGCCGAAAATCCTTGTGTTTGTAGGTTTTTCAACGAAAGGCCAACGCGCAGGTTATTAATCGTTTTTTGAAACTGGATTGCTTCCGCATGTGTACCCAACCCACCCCCTTGAAGACTCAAAGAAGTACCGGATTTACGTGTAACCAAATTAATGACCCCCGCCATCGCATCGGATCCATACAAGGTAGATTGTCCACCTTTCATAATTTCAATCCGTTCCAAACTCCCCAAATCAATTAAATTCCAATCCAAAACAGACGAAATGTGAGAAGGGTCGTTGGCTGGAAATCCGTCAATTAGTAATAACACATTTCCGGTGTTTGCTCCGCGAACATAAACTTCTTGATTACTTCCCGGAGCACTTCGAGCTCCAACAATGGAAATACCAACAGACTCTTGCAACAATTCCCCCAAGTTTTTCCCAACACTTCGTAGGATTTGTTCTTGTGAAATCACCGTAACCACCTTGCCTGTTTGGGACAATTTACTGGGATACTTGGATGCGAGGACTTGAACTTCTGCCAAAAGAGAATCTGGACCAAAGTTCGTTTTCGCTGCATGCGCAGATGGCAAGCAGGCAAGCATAGACACCGTTAGTAGTGCCAATCGAAAGTTTAACATGTTTTTGCCCATTTGGGCGGTCAAATAAAAAAGGTAATCGAACGCTCGGCCCCATCGCATCCTCCGTGATACAAGGTCAAGAATCATTCAAGGCAGGTCTCCTGACTTAATTCCGTTTCTTTTCTGCCTTCCCAGCCTCGGCCAGTGACATGTGTTGAAAAGCATTTTAGAATTTTACAGTTGCGGGGACAGTTTTAGCTTTTAACTAAATTCCCTATTAAGTAACATACGTTGACACATACGATACACCCTAAACTGTCGCAAACTTAACGATAAACTGATAAACTTTCAGGCATTGGTGGCAATGATTTAAAAATTAGCATTTTTGTGAACGGATTTATTAGCTCCGGTTCACCTTATAAAAACCTAAAGATTAACAAAAAGCCACTTATAACCTCAGGTTTTAACCTGAGGATTTCCACGAAACCTAAACCTACCATGCCTACTCCTACGCGCTGCCTATGGCCTGGAAACGACCCACTCTACATCGACTACCACGACACGGAATGGGGTGTTCCCGAACACGATGACCAAAAACTCTTCGAATTATTAATCTTAGAGGGATTTCAGTCAGGGCTATCCTGGATCACCATCCTGCGAAAACGAGAAAATTTTCGAGAGGCTTTCGTTCAATTCGATGCGCAAACATTAAGTAGATGGTCAGATGCCCAACTAGCCCTATGCTTGGAAAATCCGGGAATAATTCGAAATCGATTAAAAATTGAATCAGTCAGGACGAATGCACGCGCTTTTATCCAAATTCAGGAAAAATTTGGTAGCTTTGACCGATTTATTTGGAATTATGTTGAACATCATCCTATAATCAATCAGTTTACTGAGCAAAAAGATTTACCTGCTCAAACAGACTTGTCTGTTCGCATGAGTAAAGATCTCAAGAAATTAGGTTTCAAGTTTGTGGGCCCTACCATTTGTTATTCTTTCATGCAAGCCGCAGGGCTCGTAAACGACCATTTAACACGCTGTTACTGTTACAAGAAATAACCTATGCATACGCGGATCGTCATCATTCCGACTTACAATGAGATTGAAAACATTCAAGCCATCATCGAGAAGGTGTTGAGCTTAAATCCTATTTTCGATCTGTTAATTGTGGATGATGGCTCACCCGATGGAACCGCGGCATGCGTTAAAACACTCCAACAGGCCAACCCCAATCGTATTCATTTACTTGAAAGAAAAGGAAAATTGGGCCTCGGGACAGCCTACATTGCAGGCTTCCAATATGCCCTAGCAAAATCCTACGAATACATTTTTGAGATGGATGCCGACTTTTCGCATAATCCAGATGATCTCATTCGTTTATATGATGCCTGCGCAAATCAAGGTGCATTCATGTCGATTGGCTCTCGCTACATCAATGGCGTGAATGTGGTCAACTGGCCCATAGGACGTGTATTAATGTCCTATTTTGCGGGATTCTATGTGCGCTTCATTACTGGCATGCCCATACAAGATGCGACAGCAGGATTCGTTTGCTATCGAAGAAAAGTGCTCGAAACCATCCCGCTCGATCAAATCAAATTCATCGGCTATGCATTCCAAGTGGAGATGAAATTCACGACATGGAAATACGGCTTTAAGATGATTGAGGTTCCCATTATATTTACTGACCGCACCAAAGGCGAAAGCAAAATGTCTGCCAATATCTTTAAAGAAGCTATATTTGGTGTGATACAGCTAAAAGTAAACAGTCTTTTCAAACGCTACCAGGCCAATAATGGATTATAATTTCCTTAAATCATTACACATTATATTTGTTGTGAGCTGGTTCGCAGGATTATTCTATTTACCTCGCTTATTGGTTTATCACGTAGAGGCACAGGACAAAGATGCACCAGCGAAGGAAATACTCTCGAAGCAATTCGAGAAGATGGAAAAGTTGCTTTTCAATGCCATCATGATTCCAGCCATGTGGCTAACCTGGTTGACAGGCCTATCGATGATTTACCTCACCTGGTGGGACAATTTCCAAGCACACACTTGGCTGCACCTAAAGTTGGCATTTGTCGTTGGCATCACGATCTACCATTTTGTCTGCAGACACCTCATCCGAAAATTTCGTGCAACTGAATTTATATTAACAAGCGGTCAATTGCGCTTATTCAATGAGATTGCTACCATTTTATTGGTCGCCGTGGTGTTTTTGGTCATCGCCAAAAATACTTTTGATATGTTGATGGGCATGGGAGGTTTCATCATCTTTGCCATTGTGATCATGGCAGCCGTGACGATCGTCAAGAAAATTCGATCTAACGCATAGAACGATCCATTTCACGCTTGATATCCTTTTCTTTGATATCATCTCGCTTATCGAAGGTCTTCTTACCCTTGGCTAAGGCAATATTTAATTTGGCATATCCCTTATCAGAAATAAATAGTCTCGTGGGGATAATCGTCAAACCCACATTTTTCAATTCCTTCTGCAATTTTGCTAGTTCTCTTTTCGAGAGCAAAAGCTTTCGATCACGAAGGGGATCATGGTTAAAATGCGTTCCCTCATCATACATGGAGATATGCATGTTTCGTACAAAGAGTTCCTCCTGAAAGAAAATACAATAGGCATCCGTGAGGTTAGCCTTTCCTTGTCGGATCGACTTGATTTCCGTACCGGTCAAAACAAGTCCAGCCGTGAAAGTATCCAAGAATGCATATTCAAAGGATGCCCGACGGTTTTTAATCTCAACTTGTTTTTGGATTTTATCCTTTGCCATGTGATTAGAAACAAAAAAGCCACACAGCAAGACTGCGTGGCTTCCTTCTTACTTGTTAAACTATTTTTCAGCTTTCTTCGCTGCGTATTCTTTATTCAAACCGTCAACCAATTTTTGCGTTACGTCAACCGATGGATCTGCGAACAAAATACCACCTCCAATTTTAGAATAACCTAAAACGAATTCGTATTTGTTTTCTTTATTCACTTTAGCAATATACTCACGAATGTTGTTATACAATTCTTCGTTTTTCTTTGCTTGCTCTTGGCCTAATTCAGCCTGCTTTTGTTGTGAATATTGTTGCAATTCAGCTCCCTTTTTCTTCAAAGTCATATCGGCAGCTTGCAATTGTGCTTGCGTCATCGCAGCAGCTCGCTGTTGAATAGCTTGCAATTCAGCTTGCAAAGCACGTTCTTTTTGACCTAAGTCAACTTGTAAACGGTATCCTTTATTTTCAAACTCTTTCTGAGCGTCTTTGTAAAATTGGTAATTCGTCAACAATGAATCTGAATTTACAAACACGATACGCTTGCCTTCAGCGGTCACACCTGCTCCAGCAGAACCAGCACCTGTCGTAGGCTTGAAGAATGAATAAGCAACAGCAAGTGTTAAAACTGCTAACCAAACGTAAGAGATACTTGAATTTTTCACGAGTTTAATTTTAATTATAAATGGAT
>JBEEOB010000031.1:0-20208 GCA_041191865.1 Bacteroidota bacterium | reverse complement strand
TCATACAGGATCCATCCGTTACGAACACATTTTGGCAATGATGTAGTTGGTTGAAGCCATTTAACATCGATGTTTTCGGGTCGCGACCCATGCGGACGCCGCCCATCTCATGGTTTTCATTCCCAGGTAGACGTTTGGTATCGATGGGCTGAATGTTATGAAAACCTGCCGCCGTGTACATCTCTGTAAATTGCTGGTGAAAGTCCCTCAGCATATTCGCATCGTTCTCATCGTAGCCAATCGAGACACGCAGCTGCGGCAGACCATATTTGTCTTTGGCTTGTTCATCCAAACGTACCGTGGAATTCGCCTTAGGAATGGTCTCCCCCATCATGCCCACGTTGATGTGCCAGTTGCCTAGTTTTGGGTTTAACAATGTATGTTTTAAGGATTCGCCTACAAGGTCTTTGTGATTTTCTATGACCCGACTCGCCGTTAAATTGCTGGCATAGCCTCGTAAGAAATCCGTCTCTTGTTTATACACATTTCTAAAGCGAGGGATATAGCCGGAGGTTGGCCTTTTGCCCCCCGTTGTTTTATCTAATTCTCCGTCGAATTCCGCCGTGATTCTCCCCCGGTAACTGTGGAAAGCCATGTGGGTTCCCAAAATGCCCGAGTCATTTCCGAGGCCATTCGGGAAGCGGGAAGATTGGGAATTTAACAAGATCAAATTCGTGGCCAAAGGTGACGCATTCACAAAAATGATGGAGGCATAATATTCTTCCATTTCATGTGTTAGCGCATTGACTACTCGAACACCCGTCGCTTTGTTTTTATGTTCATCGTAGATAATCGAGTGAACAATCGAGTGGGCTTTCAAGGTCAAATTTCCTGTCGCATACGCCGCTGGCAAGGTTGCCGAATTACTACTGAAATACGCGCCATACGGACAACCGCGTTCACAAAGCGTTCGACTCTGGCATTGACTTCGGCCTAGCGTTTGATGAATTTTATCCGCCTGACTTAGGTTTGCTGTCCGCGCAGAAATCACGTGTCTGTCCGGATATTTATTTTTGACTACTTGGCCAAAATGTTTCTCCACACAATTCAATTCATAGGGCTTCAGAAACTCGCCATCAGGCAAGGTTTCCAAACCATCTTTATTCCCGGAAATCCCCGCAAATTTTTCCACATAACTATACCAGGGAGCAAGGTCTTCGTAGCGGATGGGCCAGTCGACCGCAAAGCCATCCCGTGCCGGACCTGTGAAATCGAAATCACTCCAGCGCTGGGTATGTCGGCCCCATAACAAGGAGCGCCCGCCCACATGGTAGGCCTGAATCCAGTCATAAGGCCTGTCTTGAATGTAGGCTTGTTCGTCATCTTTGGTTAAAAAGTGCGAAGTTGCCTCGGTAAAAATGAAATTTTTACTCGCAATTTTATAGTTCTTTTTGATTTCCAAAGGCACCTGTCCTCCATGAGGAAAATCCCAAGGATTCATCGAGGCCGTTGGGTAATCTGCCACGTGTTTTACATCTCTGCCTCGATCTAACAACAAGGTTTTTAGTCCTTTTTCGGTGAGTTCTTTCGCGGACCAACCGCCGCTGATTCCGGAACCGATGACAATGGCGTCAAATGTACGTTTTGCTTGGCTGCTCATGATTAAACCCAAAAGGATGAAAAGTTTTTGGCATAATGCGGAAGGGCAATTTCCGGTTCTTGAATTTCCGGGTGCCAAAGTTTCTCCCACTCGAAACTGTAATACCCGGAATAGCCTCCTGATTTCAAGGCATGCAAGGCCTCTTTTACGGGGGAATTTCCTTCGCCTAATAGCGTATAGGTTTCGCCTTTATCGGTCAATATCGCATCCTTGATATGGGTGTGGTAAATGTACTTTTTTAACTGTCTGTACATGTCTGCCGGGTTCTCCTTGGTCACCGACCACATATTAAAGAAGTCCCAAACGAGGCCAACATGCTGATGATTCGTTTCTTGCATGATGTGCAAAAGCATATCGGATTTGATGACTTTTCCATGGGACTCCAACAGCACTTTTACCCCACTCGTTTTTGCATAATCACCTAAGGTAATTAGACTTTGTATGATGGTTTCGATGGTCGTTTTTTCATTCTGATCTTTGGGAAGGTCATTGGGAAATACTCGGACAAATGGGCAGTTTAATTGATGTGCCAAATCAATGTATTTCTTTGCATCATCTAGGTTATTTTGTCGTTTCTTTGGATCTAAGAAATGCATGTTGGCCGATGAACCCAAATTGACAATGTTCAGATTTTTGTCCGCGACTTCTCTTCGCGTTGATGCTAAATTTGTGGAGGAAAATATCGGGTTATTGGGCAAATCCAGATCCCCTTTGATTCCGCGGATTTCGATGCCTGCATACTGATTTTCGGCGGCATGTTGGAGTGCCTGGGAGAATGTCCAAGTGGGACATCCCAGGGTGGAAAAAGATAAAAGCGCCTTTTTAGGAGCCTTAAAATTTAGGGCTGAAAGTCCAATTAGGCCAGAGCTTTGCTTCAAAAATTCCCTACGGTTTGTCATTGTTTCCCACGGTTTTATTTCGATAACCAATGCAGCGTATTTAATGCCAATTGTTTCCAATCGTACGCGGCAACCTGCATGCCAGCAGAAAACTTCGCTGACTTAATCATCATATACATTGCCGTAAATCCATTGCAATCACCAAAGGCAGCAATTTTTCCTTTGCCCACTGTCCCGGCTAATGCTTGTGAATTTGCTGTACCCGAAGCGGCGGAACCACTGTACTTTTTAATGATGGCCGAGGGCGAAAGTTTGAAAAGATTGGCATAGCCTTCACCGGTTAATCCGCCACCGCCATAGCTCATGATTTTATTTATTTGTTCGCCCGCGTTCTCGCCTTGCGTGATGGGGTGATTCGGGTTTAGTAGGCCATTGCTTCGGGTGAATGTGAGCAGTGATTCTTTGCCGGGTATCGCATATTTTGTTTCATAGTTGAGCGAATCGGACACAATGCCAATCGATAATTGAATTCCGAATTTATTGAAAAGTGGAGTCACCGATTTATCAATGGGCGCATGTTCGTCGAACATTAAGAGCGATCCTCCTTCAGAAACCCAATCATGCAAGGCTGTTAATTCGTCTGGAGTAAAGGTAATTTCATCGGTCACTTGGCCTTTCGAACCAAACGTAAAAGGCATGGCCGGAAAGATGACGAGCATTTTGTAGGGGGCTAAATAGGATTTGGTAAATTTCATTGAATCTACGTTCACTTGATATCCGTCGGCAGTAGCCACATCCTTCAGCGGTTTTTCCAAGCCCATTTCCACGATAAAATTGTGATGCCCTTTGTCGAATAAAACTTTGGGACCTTTTCCGATGTCGTATCTGGGATGTGCGACACGCGCGTCGAAAGGGCTGTCGTTTAACATTTGAGCTTGTGATGTACATGTCAAAAACATGCACAAAGCGAGTAGTATATATTTCATAGCAATTGGTTTAATCGAAAAGTAAATTAGATGAAAAATTGATCATTTACTAATTCTCCTTTGGGGGCCAAACCGAATAATTGCAGCCCATTAGCAGATGAATTATTTTCTTGCTTAGTTTGTGTTCAAGTCCCTTGTTACGAACCCATTTTTTGACCTGATGTTAACAACCATTATACCCAAACTTCCCATGCGAGATAAAAACGCAACGAAGCAATTTTACATGCAGGGGCTTGGCTTTCACGCATTGGGCGATTATGGCGATTATCTTTTGTTGGGGAAAGACCAAATTGAAATTCATTTTTTCGAATTTAAAACGCTGAATCCGCTTGAAAACGATGGGCAGGTGTATATCCGGTGTACCGAGATTGCGGATTTTTATCAGCACTTGCTTGAGCAAAATATATCGATTCACCCGCAAGGGCTTTTGGAGCGAAAGCCTTGGGGCCAACAAGAATTTTCGCTATTGGATCCAGACCATAATTTACTAACCTTCGGACAAGCCATTCCATAAAAAACGCATGTTTACGATTCAACAAATTCAAGAGGCGCATAGCCAAGTAAAGTCGGGCGCCGACTTCCCTGCTTATATCCAAGCCATTAAAGCCTTGGGGGTGACACATTATGAAGCATTTGTGCAGGACGGTCACACGGATTATTTTGGCGGGAATGATTATGGGGTACAGGTTCCTGGAAAATATGTCCCATTAGCCTTGTCGACAACCGTGCATGTGGAGGAATTCAAGGCGGGCTTACTCGCACACCAACAAGGTCAAACGGACTATCCAACTTTCATACAATTATGTGCTGAATCAGGAATAGCGAAATGGGTCGTTAATATCGATCGGTTAACTTGTACTTATTTTTCTGACAAGGGAAACCCGGTGCTTGAGGAGCCGATACTAGGCTGAGAGCACTTGGAAGTAGCTATAGAGCGATGTAAATTATAATTAAGATGAAAGAAGATAAAAAAGGAAATGCAGGAAATGGAATTGGGTTGGGTGCTGCGATTGGTGTTGCCATTGCCGTAGCGATGGATCCTCAATCCGATAATTTGCTTCCGCATATAGCCTGGGGGCTGTCGATGGGCGTGGCCTTAGGCGCATTCGTCGATTTTTTGAATCGGCCCAAATGAAACCTCAAATTCGGTCATTTATGAATTCATTTAAATCATCCTTGTCACAAAGCGCGCCACCCGCGCATTTTTCCGCAGTACTAAAAAGCCTGTGGTACGACGCCCAAGGGGATTGGAAAAAAGCACATGATGTTGTGGACCAACTGCCTGGCGTTGATGCGGCCTGGGTACATGCCTATTTGCATCGCAAGGAAGGAGATGTGTGGAATGCAGATTATTGGTATGCGCGCGCGAAAAAGACCCGCCCGAATTGTTCCTTAGCTGAGGAGTGGGAACAATTGGTTGAGCATTTTTCAGAATCGCATGGATAATAACTTTCCTTAAAGGGTAAATTTTAAAATCGACTCCGCCACTTTCCCCGGAACTTCTTCCATCGGAACGTGGCCTACGTTTTTGTAGATTTCCGCCCGACTGCCTTGAATGTCTTTCAGGAAATTATCTACATTGTTAACCCCGATGAGGTTGTCTTTATCTCCCCATAAAATTAATGTTGGGGTTTTGATATCCTTCATTCGTGCCACATTCGAATTCAAGAAACGCTTGGAATTCCCCGTAAATGAACCTTTAAATATCAGCAAAGCGGCTCCTCGATTTCCCTCCCGAATGGCCACATCGTGAAAACGCTCTACCTGCGCATCCGTCACACGGGCCTGATCGTAATAAACCGTTTCTAAACTTTTACGTACCAAAAATTTAGGCGTTGCATAGAGCAACAGGTTGTTGATGACCGGTGTCGACGCAATGGTAAATCCCAAGGATCCGCTCTCCCCCTTTTTGGGGTATCCTGCGGCATCAATTAAGACCATTTTGGCCAAGGCTTTGGGCTTATGGAGCGCATAGTTCCACGAAATGGCGCCCCCCATCGAATTGCCCACCAAAATGAAACGCTTGATGTTCAATCGTGTCGTAAAGGAGTCGATGAATTTTGAATAATAGTCGAAATTATAGGCATTTTCAGGCGACGGTCCTGTCAAACCAAAGCCTGGTAAATCCAAGCTGATCACGCGTTTTTGACCTCTTAAACCGATCACAACACTGTCCCAGGTATTCAACGAAGAGGACATGCCATGCAATAAAATCAAAGGTACCGAATCTGTCTGCACCCCTTCGTCGCGGTAGTGCACCTTCATCCCCAAAATCGGCATGAATTTAGAATCTTGATTTGCATACAGAGGAATCAGCTCCTCTACGGGGCGATCTCGCTCACAAATGATAAACAAAAGAAGAAACAATAGACCCAATATTCCGGCTATAATTTTCGATACTAGTTTCATGTAGCTAAGTTTTGAAGGCTAAAAATACGGCATTGAAATCAATAAGCAGATTAAATCTTTTACTTTTGTTTTATCCTTTTCAAACTCCACATGAAGCCTTTACTGTTCGCCCTGTTGTTCCTTAGTTTCGGGGCCATGGCCCAACAAAAATTTCACAACTCCGATCGCTTATTAGTCACGTCATTATCTAAAAATACGTTTGTCCATACCTCTTTTTTGGAAACGGATGATTTTGGGAAAGTGGCTTGCAATGGCTTTTTGGTGCGTTCTGGTCGTGAGGTAGCGATTTTTGACACACCCACGGATGACGCAAGTTCACAGGAATTGATCCGTTGGGTCCAGGATGTGTTGAAATGTACCATTGTAGTCGTAGTTCCCACCCATTTTCACAACGATTGCCTAGGGGGTTTGGCTGCATTTCATGCGGCCGGAATTCCATCGCTTGCGCATGCAAAGACGATTGAGTTGGCAACCCAGAATCAAATGACTGCCCCGCAAAAAAGCTTTACAGATTCTACAAGTATATGGCTTGAAGGCCAAGAAATCAAGATTCGTTTCTTTGGCGAAGGGCATACCCGCGATAATGTCGTGGCCTATTTCCCAACCGAACAAGTGCTGTTTGGAGGATGTTTAATTAAAGAACTCGGAGCAAGCAAAGGTTTTTTGGGGGACGCGAATGTGCCTGCTTGGTCGGAAACCGTTTCGAAAATTCAAGCCAGTTATCCGCAAGTGAAGCATGTTGTTCCGGGCCACGGTGCAGCGGGAAATGCGAAACTATTGGAATACACCCGCCAATTATTTTTAAATCCTTAGGGCTTCAGATAACCCATCGATAAACCGGTATCCCCTTTGACTTTTAGCAAAACGTCCACAGCTTGCGCGGATGAATTTTCAATGCGTAATGCTGTGTTTTTCTCCACACGTACTCTTATTTGTTCCTTCGGTTTAACCTGAACAGGTGAATGTTGGCCTCCTGCTATCGGACATCTCCACACCTTCACTTCGGTATTGGACAAATTAGTTAGACTGGCGGAAAAAGAGCCATGCGGGTTATTCCCGAGGACAAAAGCATTGTTTCCGCCAATTGTCGTCGTGGATGTCAAGGATGTAATAGGCAAATATTGACATGCTGAAACAAGGATGCATGCAAGGAAGGCGAGGTATTTTGTCATGTGTGTTTTTAGAAGGTCAGAAAAAGGGTATCCAATAGGTGGGCTAAATCCCAATCTTTTTGAGTGACTTGATTCCCAGCATCGTGTGTACTTAGCGAAACATGAATGCGATTGTAGGTGTTGGTCCAGGTGGGATGATGATCAAGTGCAGAGATCTCAACGGCCGCTTGTTGCATGAATAGCATGGCCAATTCAAAGTTGGCAAACGTGAATGTTTTTTCTAAGTGATTTGCGTTATTTATCCAGCTGTTCATTGATTGTATTTTTATCGAAACCCTCGAACAGACCGATTTGTTTTCAAGGCGTGCCTAGTCGCGTTTGCCCTTGAAGTAGGTTAAGATGGCATTGGCGTGACCATGCCCTAATTCGAAATCCGCCTTAAGCCAATTAACAATTTCGGTGGCTTTTACGGTGATGGCGCCCTTGGCAATAAACCCTTTTTCTTCCGCGAGGCGAACAAAATCTTCAGGGGTTTTACCCGTTTTGGTTTGAATGTTGGCTAGGTAAGCTTGAAATGACATAAGTGAAAAAGTTTTAATTCATAAATATAAAGATATATTTGAGGAATTCTTTTTCTCATAAAGCACCTTAGATAATAAATTATTCAGGGTTATTGGCTTTGTGGTGTATTTGTTTTCAAGTGAAGGACCTTTGTTTTTTTCTGGACCTTGAATCGGCAGCTTAGAACAAGCAGCATGCATATGATTTACCAGGTAGATTATAAACAAATTCCGCGCTATCATGTTTAAGCGTTGGATAAACTCAACAACCTATTATGAAACGCAACGAATTTTTATCAACTCTAACAGGCAGTTTTTCTGTGGCTTGCATGGCATGTCTGGCACAAGCTTGTTCCAAAGACGAAAATGGCGCTCCGGCTCCCGTCAATACTCCTTCGACTTCTGCTGGTTTTACGGTCAACTTAGATACAGATTTAAAGGCTATCAATAATTTTGTGGCGAGAAATGGATACATCGTTATTCGTACCGCTACAGGCAATACAGTGGCAAGTTTTGTTGCCTATTCGGCCGTTTGTCCGCATGCGGGTTCCACGGTGGAATACAACGCAAGCACATCCTCCTTTTTGTGCCCAGCCCATGGTTCTACCTTCAGCTCTACGGGGGCATTGATTCAAGGGCCTGCATCGAGCGGCTTAGCTAAATTAGCCATTGAAATTTCAGGATCTACGTTGAAAGTGAAAGCCTAAATCATGATAAATTCATGTCAGCCTATGGCTTATTTCGTTTAGGAAAAAACGTTTTACGTAGGTAAAACAATAAATATTATTGCAATGAAGTAATCCGCAATAATTCATTTGATTAGCTCAATAATTGCGCGCAACTTGAGGAACAAATTGAACCCTATGTACCTGCATTTGAAATTTTGCCGTAATTGCTTAATACTGCTTCTGGTAGGATCCTCGTTTACGTTGTTGGGCCAAAACCTCGGACGCGGAATCAACCTGGGTAATATGTTTGAAGCGCCTTCCGAAGCTGCCTGGGGAAACCCCTTTAAAGAAGCATATATTGGGCAAATCGCGGATCTTGGCTTCCAGCATATTCGTGTTCCCATCCGCTGGGACGTCGCAGAACGGGCTCAACTAACCGCACCCTATACGCTTAATCCACAGTTTTTGGCTCGGATTAAATCGGTCGTTGACTTAGCGATTAGCAAGCATTTGGATGTCATCATCAACATGCATCATCACGAGGAATTATTCACCAATCCTACTGCCGCGAAAGCGCGTTTTATTAGCCAATGGCAACAAATTGCTAGCTATTTCAAAAGCTACGATAAGCACCTCTTTTTTGAGGTATTAAACGAACCACATGATGCGCTCACTCCCCCATTATGGGACGCTTACTTTGCGGAGGCTTTGGCCGAAATCCGAAAAACAAACCCCTATCGCAAGGTACTTTTAGGCACCGCATCGTACGGCGGATCGGATGGCGTTCGCGACTTAAATCCGCCGAATGACCCCAACCTCATTTTGAGCGTGCACTATTACAGCCCCTTTAATTTTACCCACCAAGGAGCAGATTGGGCAGGAAACAAGGATAAATACATCGGAACGAAATGGGAAGATTTATCTTGGGAGCGTAATCAAGTCATGGCCGATTTTGACTATGCGATAAAATGGGCCAAACAAAAAAACATGCCGCTCCACGTGGGGGAATTTGGGAGCTATGAACTCGCCGATATGGATTCTCGGGCTCGTTGGACGACCTTCATCGCGCGCTGGTTGGAGTCACAAGGTGCCAGCTGGGCCTACTGGGAATATTCCGCCGGTTTTGGTATCTACAATCCGCTAACAAATACGTATAAAACACCTTTGGTGGATGCCTTATTGAAAAACCCAATGCCAGCTGCGAAGGTGTTGCCTACGAAAAATTTGTTTTCATTAAATGGCCAAGCGGGTTGGAATGTAAATGTAAACTCAGGGGCTAGCGCCAGTCTTGCCACCGCTACTTTGGGTTTGCAGGTTAACATGAGTAAAGTCACAGGAACCGCCTGGCACATTCAATTAACGCGGTCCGGATTCCCGCTTTCCTATAAAAAGCGCTACCTCGTGAAGATCAAAGCGCAGGCAGATAAATCCATTTCAATTACAACGTATATGGGACGTTCATCCAGCCCTTACAACGCCTACAGTTCGTATACCAACATGTCGCTTGAGCCAAGCGAAAAAGAGTTCGTTTATGTCTTCACGATGGGCGAACCTTATGATGCAAATGCCCGGTTGGTCTTTGATATGGGTAATGCTTTGGGAACGGTCCAAATCAATTCCATTCAAGTCGATGAGGTTATTGAAGAGGTGCCACTGGGAATGGAAGAGCCCAAATATATAAATACGGTTTTCCCGAATCCTTTTCGGGATATTTTGCAAATCAAGGGTTCAGGTGAAAGACTTTTGCGTTTGATTGATTTAAGGGGACGTATTCATCACCAACAATCCATTTCAGGCGATGCATCCATCGATCTTTCATCGATGCCTACAGGTACTTATCTGCTTCAACTTCAAGGAGTCAATCAATCAAGCGATTCACATCTCGTGGTGAAAGAATAATCTATTTCGCTTGATTATCCTCGGCGCGTTCAAATACCTGCTGAGCTCGTCCATTTTCATAGGCGTCCAAGCTAACAAAACGAAATGCAGAAGGATTTGCCATCGAGCCAACGAACTGAATGTCGGCTCCTATTAAACGGGTATCGTGTTGATGGTTAACGATGCGACCTTATCAGCAGTGCAACCCCTTTCACCATAAATGCATGATAACATGAAGGCCTGGGAAAACTGTCTAAAAAAGATAAATCAATGTGGATGTTAGCGATGTAAATGTCGAAATTTGTGGCAATACACAGATGGTGGAGTCTGTTCAAGGGTGATGTGGCGGTTCGAATGGAACGGAAAAAAGCAGGTAATAAATGCCAGCCATGGCCATTAATCCGATGAGTAAAACCAAGCAAACAAATTGCCATTTGCGGGGTAATTTTGACGAAATCCAATAGGCAACAATCCCTCCTAATCCATTTAATAGGATATCATCTACGTCAAAAATGCCTAAGTTCAGCGCTGTTTGCACGCATTCGATGGCCAAAGCGAGACCAAAACTTAGGAGCGAGATTCGACGAAACGAAACGAAATTGCTACTTAATGCATATAAAAATCCAAGTGGGCATAGTAAGGCTAGGTTTCCAGCCAAATTTAGGCCCGTAATGAGAAGCCCTTTTTCGCCCCGAAAATAGGCCATCATCGTTTCGAAAGGAACCCAATTTGCGGGCCCTGTTTGTGTTCCGCCAAAATAAAAACGCATATTACCCACCAAAACCATGTCCATGTCTTTGAAGACAACGAATTTTAGTAAAAAGAGCAGGTAAATGAGAGCAGTTATTCTCGCTATTTTGTCCATTAGGATAACAAATACACACTCAAAGGTAAATTAAAATGGGATAAAATGGGTATTTATTTGAATTTCAGTAAGTTTGAAATTGAGAACCTATTCAACCCTATGAAACAATTACAAACCCTGGACTACTTGGTCTTTTTCCTGTATTTTATCTCGGTAACAGGATATGGCTATTGGGTTTATCAAAAGAAAAAGAAAGCCGAAATTTCCACCAAAGACTTTTTCCTAGCAGAGGGTTCCTTGACCTGGTGGGCTATAGGAGCTTCATTGCTGGCCTCCAACATTTCCGCCGAACATTTTATAGGCATGTCGGGCTCCGGCTTCGCCATCGGATTGGCCATCTCGTCTTATGAATGGATGTCGGCCGCCGCCCTCGTCATCGTCGCCGTTTTCTTCATTCCCATCTTTCTCAAAAACAAGATTTACACGATGCCACAATTTTTGTCGCAGCGCTATAACAATACCGTGGCAACGATTATGGCTGTTTTTTGGCTGTTGTTGTATGTATTTGTCAACTTGACCTCGATCCTCTATTTGGGTGCCTTGGCGATTGAAAGCATTACCTCCATTCCCTTTTTATATGCGATGGTAGGCTTAGCGGTTTTCGCCATTTTCATCACCTTAGGGGGCATGAAGGTGATCGGGTACACGGATTTTATCCAAGTGATTGTATTGATTTTAGGTGGATTGGTGGTAACTTATTTAGCGCTCGATATGGTTTCCGATCGCTTTCATAGCGGAGGTGTTTTGGGCGGATTATTGGAGTTGCGGTCACAGGCCGACGATCATTTTCACATGATTTTTTCGGAAGGAGATAAATACTACGATGCACTTCCGGGCTTCGCGATTTTGTTTGGGGGGATGTGGATTAACAACCTGAATTATTGGGGATGTAATCAATACATCGTCCAACGGACTTTGGGGGCGGATTTACCCACGGCCCGCTCGGGGATTTTGTTTGCGGCTTTCTTGAAATTATTGATGCCGTTGATTTGTGTAATTCCTGGGATTGCGATGTATGTCTTATACCAAAACGGTGCCTTCCACCAAGAAATGTCGATTGACGGAATCATGAAGCCGGACCACTCGTATCCAACGCTGATGAACCTTTTGCCTGCGGGACTAAAAGGCCTTTCTTTTGCGGCATTAACGGCTGCCATCGTTGCCTCATTAGCTGGAAAAAGCAATAGCATCTCGACCATTTTTAGCTTGGACATTTATAAAAAATCCTTGAATCCAAATGCTTCCGAAGCTCAAACCGTTTGGGTCGGCCGCATCGCGATTTGGGTTTCCTTTGGAATCGCCTTGTTGATCGCACCGCAGTTGCGCCAACTGGAACAAGCCTATCAATTCATACAAGAATATTCCAACTACCTAACACCCGGCGCTTTCGCCTTATTCTCATTGGGCTTATTCTGGAAACGCACAACTTCAACCGCCGCAATTGTCGCTGCCGTTGCCTCCATCCCGCTCGTGGTATTGTTCAAGAATTTGCATACTTTTATTGGCGGAAATCCGATTCCATTTTTGAATGTAACCACTTGGGTATATTTTATTTTGGTGGCCTTGATGGTCTTGATTTCCTTGGCAGATCGTTCTAGCATCGATAATCCGAAAGGCTTAGCCGTGGAACGCGCCGACTTCAAAGTCAGCAGCCAGTTTGCCATTATTTCGATTTTAATTATGGGCATAGTAGCAGCCCTTTATACGGTATTTTATTAATTTGAATCATGGAAACTACGACAAAAGAAAAATCCGAATTTCGCAATTACGAACAAGGAGATATTACGGCTGCTGTCAAAGAGCATTACCGTAAAATGCGTTCACGCCAGACCTATGAGTATGTTTTGCGCATGAAGAAAAAGTATTTGACCTTCGATCACCCGATGGATTTATGGGAAATGATGGAGCGTTTGAATGTTTTAGTGGACGTTTCTGACCCGGATTTGAACCTACCCAACATCATACATTTATTGCAATCTGCCGAAGGATTACGCGCTGAAGGCCGTCCGGATTGGATGCAATTGGTGGGTTTAATTCACGATTTGGGCAAGGCCATGTACTTGTTCGGTTCTGATGAAGACGGCACCTCACAAGCGGAGCAATGGGGCTTGGTGGGCGATGTATTTGTGGTAGGCGCGAAGCTTCCTGATTCATGCGTATATCCAGAATTTAATGCCTTGAATCCTGATATGCAGGATCCGCGTTACAATACCGATTTAGGGGTTTACGAAGCGGGTTGTGGGTTGGATAATTTACATTTGGCATGGGGGCATGATGAGTATTTATATCAAGTTTTGTCTAATCATGCCGATAATAAAATTCCCGAAGCAGGCATGGCGATGATTCGTTATCACTCGTTCTATCCATGGCATTCTGGGGGTAGCTACCGTCAGTTTATGACAGCGAAAGACGAACAATATTTGGAATGGATTCATGATTTCAATAAATACGATTTGTATACCAAATCACCCGTCGTGCCCGTGTACGAAGAATTGAAATCCTACTACATGCCGATTGCCGAGAAGTATTTAGGCAAGGGGCCCATCAACTGGTAATATGCAAAGATCATTTAATAAATACCTCTACGTCGGCTTTGTCCTATTGGGGCTGTACGAATTATTCGCAAAACACGATGCTTTAGAAGCTGCAACTCGATTTGGAATCGCCTTGGCTTTCGACCCGTTTGATACGGATCAGCCTTGGAAGGAACGGCCAACGTGGCAAAAAGGCGTATTAATTTTTCACTTAGCGGTGGTTGCGGGTTTGTTTGGGTATGAGGTAGGTAGTTCGGATGATTTAATTCAAGGCATCAAAGACGGCTGGAACGGAAAATAATGTACATCTCACTCACGGGCTTAAAGCCCAAAGGATTCTTCGCCTATATTCGGTTTTGGTTCTTGGCCATCCCCTCATTCCGTCAGGCCCAAACGGCCGAGGGGAATCTCCATTGTGATGTGAAAAAAATGCATGAATACCAATGCACGATAACTGCTTGGGAAAGCCGGGAATTGATGCTGGCTTATTTACGAAGCGGCGCACACCTCCAGGCCATGAAAGCTTTTCATAAAATTGCGACAGGGCCCACCTATGGGTATGAGTCGGAGGTCATCCCAACATGGGAGGAGGCATATGCTTTACTAAAGGAAAAGGGCAAAATGCACTAATTACGCGAGGTGAATTTTTGCATATCCAGGTACATGAGACCCCACGTATATCCATCCGGATCTTCGATGGTTCGTAATTGCATAAATCCTTCGTCGATCAAAGGAATCGTTTCGGATCCGCCTGCAAGCAATCCTTTTTCTGCAAGCAGATTTACTTGAGCCACGCTTTCCAAAGGTAAGGTAAATGAGGGTCCAGCGACCTGTTGAAAATCGGCCATGGGTTTATGGATATGCTTGGTAGAAAAGTTATGGGACTGCAACATCACATAAATTTGATCACTCCAAACCATGCATATTTGATCTTCCCCCGTGAAAGTTGGGTTAAGCGTAAAACCTAATGCCTCATAAAATAGTTTTGATTGATGGAGCTTGGCAACCGGAAGGTTAATGAAGATTTGCTGTAATTTCGGTGTGGCCATATAGCTGGATTTCGCTTGCAAATATAGAAGATTATTGAAAACCGATTGGGCATGATGCCTGATAAGTCAAGCGTAGAATAAGCGATTAATTTGCTAATTTGGTCAAAATGAAAAGTAGATTCATGAAAAAAACATTGCTCTTGTGCTGCGGAATACTGGCAGCCTCCTTAACAAGCTTAGCGCAATCAGCGAAAGCACCAAGTAGTCCTGTTAAACCTGCCGATTCTTCCGTTGTGAAAAAACCCACATCGAAAGCAAAGTCTTACGAACAGGTCATTACGAAGGAAGCTAAATCCAAGAAAGGATTATTCCTCACCCACCAAGTTGGCGATAAATTCTATTTCGAAATCCCGAAGAAACATTTGGGTAAAGACATGTTATTGGTCAGCCAAATCGCCAAACTTCCTTCCGGCATCGGCGGAGGCTATGTGAACGCGGGAACATCTTCGCATGAGCAATTGATCGTTTGGGAGAAATTCCAAGAAAAGATTTTGATCAAAGTTAAATCTTATGCCTCCGTGGCAGCGGATTCCTTGCCGATAAGCTTGTCGGTGAAGGCCAACAATTACGAGCCTACTTTGTACATGTTTGACATTGAAACCTACAGCAAAGATTCAAGCAACGTGGTCATTGATGTGACGAAATTTTACAGCAGTGATATTCCGGCGATGAGCGCTTTAGATGCATCCTTGCGCGAAACGCATAAGGTCAAGAACTTAGATGCTACACGTAGCTTTATCCGTTCGGTTAAATCTTTCCCCTTGAACATTGAAGTACTTCAAGATTTCACCTACAATGCATCGAAACCATCCGCGACGGCTTATACGGAGACGATCAGTTTACAGATGAATCAGTCGATGATTTTATTGCCTGAGAAACCGATGAAGCCGCGTTTATTCGATCAGCGTGTCGGATATTTTACGCAAAAGCAATACGATTATTCGAGTGAGGAATTGAAATCAGATCAAAAAACCTACATTCAGCGCTGGCGTTTAGAGCCGAAAGATATGGAGGCCTATAAGCGTGGAGAATTGGTAGAACCGATCAAACCGATTGTCTATTATTTAGATCCGGCGACTCCTGTCAAATTGCGCAAGCACATGAAAAAGGGCGTGGAAAATTGGCAAAAAGCCTTTGAGGCCGCGGGTTTTAAAAACGCCATTATTTGCAAAGACGCACCTACAAAAGAGGAAGATCCGGATTTTTCACCCGAGGATATTCGTTACTCGGTGATTCGCTATGTCGCGAGCACGACACGAAATGCGATGGGTCCAAGCGTGAGTGATCCGCGTTCTGGAGAGATTATTGAAAGTGATATCATTTGGTACCACAACCATTTGCGTTCGTACCGGAATCGATTCTTGTTGGAAACGGGCGCTGCGAATCCGCATGCACGAACGCTCAATACGCGCGATGAGGACATCGGTGAAATGATGGAAATGGTGATATCCCATGAGGTGGGACACGCTTTGGGATTCCCACATAACATGGGGGCGAGTAGTTCGTATGAAGTAGAGAATTACCGCAAGGCAGATTTCACGAATAAGGAAGGAATTTCAGCCAGCATCATGGATTATGCACGATTCAATTACATCGCGCAGCCGGGTGATCAAGGCGTTCGATTTATCCGGAAAATGGGACCCTATGATGATTATGCCGTGAATTGGGGATATCGTGTTTTGCCTGATGCCGCAACTCCTGAGGCGGAAGTACCTACATTGGATACGTGGATTGAAGCTAAGTCGGGCGACCCAAGATTCCGTTTTGGTAATCAGGGAACGACTTTTGACCCAAGTTCGCAAACGGAAGATGTGGGCAATGACCCTGTTCGCGCGAGTACCTACGCGGTGAAAAACTTGAAATATGTGGCAAAGAATTTAGCTGATTGGACGAGTAAAAAGACCAATGATTACGAAGATTTAATTGAATTAAATGACGAACTATTGAGTTCTTGGTCACGCTATGTAGGCCATGTGACGACGATGGTGGGCGGTGTTTATGAGCAATACGCGAAACCGAATCAACATATTTCGTCGTATAATCCGGTACCGAAGGCAAGCCAACAAGCTGCCGTGAATTGGTTAATATCGAATGCGTTTTCGAATGTAGATTGGTTGATCAACAAAGAAGTTGTGACGCATCATATGGCGGGTTATACAGATCGAATTCGTAGTCTTCAGGTTAGTCCGTTGAATCGGATGTTGAGCCTAGAGACCTTTGCACGCTTAGATAATAGTGCCTTGACTACACCAAACAACTACAAGACGATTGATCTTTTTCAGGATTTACGTGGAGGTATTTGGAGTGAACTATCGAGTGCGAAGTACATTGACCAATACCGTCGGAATTTACAGAAAGCCTACATCGAACGCTTGAAAGCCTTGATGACCGATCAAGCTTCTGCTCCAGCGGGACCGAATGGGCCCGTTCGGGAAAGTTTTCCTGTGGCGCAGTCGGACGTCCGTTCCATCGTTCGTGGCGAATTGAAGGCATTGCAAGCAAGCCTTACATTAGCAAAACGCAAGGTTATGGACAAAGAAGTGCGTTACCATTTGGACGATTGTTTGGATCGAGTGGCTTTAATTTTAAATCCTAGGAAGTAGCGCCTTCGACGTAACTTTTGAAGTTATTTAGGATCATTTGCCAACCGGCTTGTTGCATGTCCTCCGGGTTTTGATTCTCCGGCTCAAATTGTTCAGTTACTTTCGTTCCTGCTTCGGTGGTTTCGAAAGTAACTTGCATGTTCCGACCGTCGCCAATGAAAATATGGAGGGATTTTGCAGGGTTGATTTCAAGAAAAGTTCCCCAAAAATCAAAGCTCATCGAGCCGTCTTTGGCCGCCATTTCGTAATGAAATTCGCCACCTACTTGTAGGTCTGATTTTGCAGCAGGGCAATGCCAATCCGGCGTTGCGAAGTTCCACTGTTGAACATGTTCTGGGGAAGTCCACTTTTCCCAAACCGATTGTACGGGGGCGTTGATTGTTGTTTCTACGGTAATGAAAGCCATAAGTGATTTGCTTATTTTTTACAAATCTATCAAAAGGTGTGACCTTTTTCGCATTATTATGTAAAATATGGGGCTTTGACTATATTTGCACAAACAAAATTCGAGCACTATGATTATTGAACCTAGAATGAGAGGGTTTATCTGTTTGACATCACACCCGACAGGTTGTGAAAAAAACGTATTAAATCAAATTGACTATGTGAAGTCTCAAGGCAAAATTGCCGGGGCGAAAAAGGTGCTCGTGATTGGAGCCTCAACGGGTTTTGGTCTAGCCTCTCGCATCACAAGTGCATTCGGATCGGATGCCGCGACGATTGGCGTATTCTTTGAAAAAGCTCCTTCAGAAGGCAAAACAGCCTCTCCAGGATATTACAATAGCCTTGCTTTCGAAGCTGCGGCAGGCAAAGCAGGTCTTTATGCGAAAAGCATCAACGGCGATGCATTCTCTAACGAGGTAAAAGCACAAACCATCGATTTAATCAAGGCGGATTTAGGCCAAGTTGATTTGGTGATTTACAGTTTAGCATCACCCGTACGTCAACATCCCGTTACAGGCGTTTTGCATCGTTCGGTGTTAAAGCCTATCGGAGATACATTCTCGGATAAGACCGTGGATTTTCACACAGGCATTGTTTCGGATGTAACAATTACACCGTGTAACGATGAAGATATCGCTAACACTGTTGCGGTCATGGGTGGCGAAGATTGGCAGATGTGGATGGATGCCTTATTAAACGCGGGTGTTTTAGCAGATGGCGCAATGACCGTTGCTTATTCTTACATTGGACCCAAAGTAACTGAGCCAGTTTACCGCAAAGGAACGATCGGAATGGCAAAAGATCATTTAGAAGCAACTGCGTTTAAAATCTCGGAAGGTTTAGCCAACATTGGTGGAAAAGCATTTGTTTCGGTTAACAAGGCCTTAGTAACACAAGCAAGTTCAGCGATTCCGGTTATTCCATTATACATCTCGTTGTTGTATAAAATCATGAAAGCCAAAGGCACGCACGAGGGTTGCATCGAGCAAATCCAACGTTTATTCAGCGCGCGTTTATATACGAACGGTTCTATACCCGTTGACGAGAAAGGACGTATCCGCATCGACGATTGGGAAATGGATGATGCGGTTCAAGCGGAAGTGGCTCAATTGTGGAAAGGGGCTACCACTGAAAACCTTCCAGGCATCGGCGATTTGGCTGGATATAAATCGGATTTCTTACATCTATTTGGCTTCGGTTTTGATGGGGTAGATTACGCTGCGGAGGCCAACGAAAATGTTGAAATTCCCGGGTTAATAACCGTAGAAAAATAAATAGAAAAGCCATTCGTCAACTATCGAATGGCTTTTTTAGCTACCTATGAGCATATTTGAACGCATGCGTGCTGGTGGAATTATCCCAAACAGCGATCCGCAATGGGCGGATGTTTGGGCGATTGTGAATCAAACGATTGCGCTTGCCGCCAAGCTAAATTCTTCAGGCAATATCGATGAAATCCGGGCCATTTTATCTGAAATCATAGGCCAAACGATTGATCCCTCGACAACGGTTTTGGCTCCTTTTTCGACTAATTTTGGAAAGCATACGCGCATCGGCAAAAAGGTATTTATTAACCACGGATGTTCATTTCTGGACTTGGGAGGTATTACGATTGAGGACGATGTACTGATTGGACCGCAGGTGAAGTTGGTGACTGAAAACCATCCCGTAGACCCAAGCCAACGGAAAAGCTTAGACCTTAAAGCTGTTCATATAGGAAAAAATGCCTGGATTGGTGCAGGCGCAATTATTTTACCGGGCGTCTTCGTAGGGGAGAATTCGATTGTAGCAGCGGGTGCGGTCGTAACCAAAGATGTGCCGAGTAACAGCATCGTTGGAGGTGTGCCCGCTAAGTTCATCAAGCCAATAACCTAATTATAAATTGTCTGCAAACGGTTGGCTGTAATGCCTTTTCCCCGTTGCTTGATACAGAGCATTCGCTAATGCTGCAAAAACAGGCGGATAGGCTGGTTCGCCCATGCCCGTCGGGTCAATGTCATTTTTGACAAAATGGACATCTATATTCTTGGGAGCTTCATGATGCCGAATCATGCGATAGGTATCAAAATTACTGCTTTGGGGAACCCCTTTTTCAATGGTCATTTTGCCATACATGGCTGCGCCAATCCCATCGATGATTCCACCTTCGGAAAGATTTTTGGCCGCATCGGGATTGATTACGATACCGCAATCCACCGCACAACAAACATTTTCGATGATGGGGTTGCCGTCTTGCATACGTAATTCGAGTACATGCGCGGCGTAAGAATCATGGCAGAAATAGGCAGATAAGCCCATTTTTTTCGTTTTCTTTTTCGCATCCCATTGTGATTTTTCACGAAGTAATTCAAGGACTTTAATGAAACGATCGGGCTCATATTCATTGTTTTTACCTACTGGATTTGCTTGTGCCCGCTTCAATAATGCAAGCCTAAAATCGAAGGGGTCTTTGCCAGCTAATTCGGCTACTTCATCCAAAAAGGATTGCTCGGCTGCGGCCATGAAATTAGAGCGTGGTGCCCGAAAGGAACCAACGGTAATGTTGCTATCAATGGTCCAGTCTTCAGCTAGGTAATTGTCAACGGCACCGGCTGGAAAGCGATTCGGATATAAGGGGGATTCAGGCGTACCCCCCGTTTTTACATGAAACCCAATTAATTG
>JBEEOB010000030.1:0-4802 GCA_041191865.1 Bacteroidota bacterium | reverse complement strand
AATGAGGATTCGAAATGGGTAATAAAAGCTTGAAATCGTTCCTTCTTCAGCATCGTGTGGAATTTGATGCAAAATAAGAAACAATTTCAAGATTAAGATTGAATCGACTCTTTGTGTTTGGAATAATCCAGGATGCGATCAATCACTCGCGCCGACGGGGCTACATAGGCCTGGTCTAATGCGTTTTGGACCTGTTGGAATGCCGCTAACTCCGAGCGTATTTCCGGATTTGTTAATTCGTTTTTGCCTATTTGAGGCTCGTACAAGTTTTTAATGAGGTCATTTGGGGTAAAGCTTTGCGTCATAGGCAATCTCTTGTTTGTTTAGCATTTTCCTCAGGTTGATGAGCGCATAACGCATTCTCCCCAAGGCAGTATTGATGCTAACGCCAGTTTGGTCTGCGATTTCCTGAAAACTTAAGTCTTCATAATGCCGCATGACCAATACCTCACGTTGTTCATCAGGTAATTTTTTGATCATTTCACGAATGTTCTCCACTTGATCCGCCTTCATTTGCTGCTCCTCTACGGAGTCCTCTGCAAAATCAAAGCTGTTGAAAACCTTCGATCCATCTTCTAATACAATCGTCGGATAACGTTTTTCCTTCCGAAAATGATCAATCGCCATGTTGTGCGAAATACGCAGAATCCAAGGTAAAAATTTCCCTTCTTCGTTGTATCGGCCCGACTTGATCACATCGATGGCCTTAATATATGCTTCTTGCATTAAGTCTTCCGCGATGTAGCGGTCCTTAACGATCAAATAAATAGTTGTATACACTTTGGATTTACTACGTTTGACTAATGTCTCAAACGCTTTATCGTCCCCTTGGATGTACGCTGATAATAAAGCCGCATCGCTAACCTGAATTTTAATCATAAAACTTCAAAATTGTTAACGTAGAGGTTTATCTCATATTGTGTCTCCTATCGATTTACTGGGCGAATTGATTAATTTTTGTCTTGATGACGTTCCAAATGTAGCCAAAACTTTTTTAAATCAAAATGGTTTTAATTTTTAGCGTGACAAAATTTTGGTAAATATTTCATCTTTTTTGGGACTAAACCAAGGTGATTTTGCCAAATTGCGTAGCTTTGTTTCATCTTTAAACGAATACCTCCCTTATGAAAAAATTATTCTGTTTGGCATTTGTCATCTGCGTTTCAGCGGTTCAATTGCTCGCTCAATCCAATCCTGCAGATTATGCAGGTACTTTTAAGTTGTCCGAAAATCCTTACGTGAAGTCAATTACGATTTCCGTGAAAGACAGCAAAGTCATCATGGCTGCTGAAGGTTTCCCCGATGCGGAATTAGCTCCAGGGAAAAATGCAGATGAATTTGCATTAGAAAGCATGGGCGGTACCGTTGTTTTTACGCGTGAGGCTGGTGCTGTGAAAGGTGTGAAAATCGAAGCGCAAGGTCAAGTTTTAACGGGCCAAAAAGAAGGTGCAACTTTAGCTGATTATGTTGCGTCTTTTAAAATGGCTGATAATGAATACGTGAAGAAAATTGTCATTGCCATGAAAGATGGCCAACTGGCGTTAAGCTCTGATGCGAATCCAGCGGAAGGTGCTGTGTTAAAGGCCGGAAATGAAAAAGATACCTTTTCAGCTACGATTCAGGGCTATGATGCGGACGTGATTTTTTCACGTGCAGCCGGTAAAATTGCTTCGATTAAATTATCTGTAGCAGGTGGCCAAGTTGTATTAACAGGCGATCGCGAATAATTTTTGAATGGCTAGGCCTATGTTTTGCATAGGCCTAGCTGTTAATTTAATGCTCTTTTGTATAGTTGGATCGTATTCTCTAATCCATAATACAACGCATCACAAATCAAGGCATGCCCGATCGATACCTCATCTAAAGGGGCAACATTCGCCTTAAAGAATGCCAAATTTTCCAAACTCAAATCGTGCCCCGCATTAATGCCCAAGCCTAATTGGCTTGCACAAAAGGCTGCTTTTCGGTAGGCCGATACCGCCTGTGTAGGGTTTTCAAAAAACTGCTCGGCATAAGGCTCTGTATACAATTCAATGCGGTCGGTTCCGGTTGTCGCGGCGGCTTCCACCATCTCCAAGACGGGATCAACAAATATCGACGTACGAATACCTGCTTCTTTGAATTGGGCGATTAAGGCTTGTAGCAATCCTTGATGTTGGATGGTGTCCCAGCCGTGATTCGAGGTGATTTGGCCTAAAGCATCGGGAACTAGGGTTACCTGTTCCGGACGCACTTCCATCACCAATTTGATAAATGAGGGTTCCATGGGATTCCCCTCAATGTTGAATTCCGTGGTGACAACTTCTTTCAACGCGCGCACATCAGCGTACCGAATGTGACGTTCGTCCGGGCGAGGATGCACCGTAATGCCTTCCGCACCAAAGCGTTCGCAATCCAAGGCCACCTGAATGACATCGGGATTATAGCCGCCGCGCGAATTTCGTAGGGTGGCAATCTTATTGATATTTACACTGAGTCTTGTCATGGCATAAAAAAGGCCGGTATCACCGGCCTTCTCATTAAATTAAGTTGTGAGCCGCGAGGTATTCTGCAATTTGGACTGCATTGGTTGCAGCACCTTTACGCAAGTTGTCCGCGACAATCCATAGGTTCAAGGTGTTTTTTTGCGTCTCATCCCGACGGATACGACCTACAAATACCTCATCTTTTCCATGCGCAGTAATCGGCATTGGATACAAGAAGTTCTTAGGATCATCTTGTACGATGATGCCTTCTTCTTTTTCCAAAATGGCACGCACCTCGGCTAAGTCAAAATCATTTTCAAATTCGATATTCACGGATTCCGAGTGACCACCGATCGTAGGAATACGAACTGTCGTCGCAGTTACCTGAATCGAATCATCCATCATGATTTTCTTGGTCTCCAAGATCATCTTCATCTCTTCTTTCGTGTATCCATTCTCCAAGAACACATCAATGTGTGGCAATACGTTCAAGTCGATTTTGTGGGGATATACTTTGTTGTAATCCGTTTTCCCTGCGCGCTCATCGAACAATTGGTCAACAGCCGCTTTACCTGTTCCTGTTACCGATTGGTAGGTAGAAACTACGACACGTTTGATTTTGTATTTCTTGTGCAATGGGTTCATTACCACGACCATTTGAATCGTCGAGCAGTTCGGGTTTGCGATAATTTTATCTTCCGGTGTTAAGGTACTTGCGTTGATTTCAGGAACCACCAATTTCTTGGTTGGGTCCATGCGCCATGCCGAAGAGTTATCTACAACGGTGATGCCTGCCGCTGCAAATTGAGGAGCCATTTCTAGCGATGTTCCTCCACCCGCTGAAAAAATTGCCACATTCGGTTTCATGGAAATTGCTGTCTCATAACCTACCACTTCAAATTCCTTTCCTTTGAAAGCAATCTTTTTACCGATTGAGCGCTCAGACGCTACCGGGATAATTTCAGTGACAGGAAAATTTCTTTCCGCTAATACTTTCAAGATTTCGCCGCCAACCAATCCTGTGGCGCCTACAACAGCAACTTTCATGTTTATATTTATTAAAAATTATACTTCCAATTGAATGCCAAAGACGCTCCTTGTGCGCCGTGGGATTTTACTTCAAAGCCTATTTTGGGATCTTCACCCGCCAAGCTATTGTATTTAATTAAAGCACGTTTTAAGTGGCGCATACTGACAGTTCCTACATAAACATTCACAAGTGCCGCCGCCCCAATGGTAGATAAATAAAATCCATCTGTTACTTGTCCGGGTTTCAACAAAGAATAAGCGGATACGCCTAGTCCAATGCTTGAAATCCAAGTCATTAATTTCCGTTGGCGTTTAAAGGTATTGAATTCCAAACTTACTTCTGGGTCTTTCGCTTCCAATAAGGGAATCTGCAAAGCCAACGGATTTTCAATCACCTGCCGCTTATAAACGAACTTATTACTAAACCCTTGCTGGATTTGTTCAATCGGATGCAATTTTTCTGCTGTCGTTTGTTGGGCCCTCAATTCCAAGGAGGCAAAACAAAGTATCCAAAAGAGTAATTGCTTGATTTTCACGAACCAAACGGGGTTAAGTAGCTTGCAAAATTAGGGCTTAAATTCTGAATCAAAAGGATTTTTTTGATAAAATCCATCAAAAAGGTGGATGCCCGTAGGTGTAATGCAAAGGTCCAAAGGGATGTCGTGCGCTTCCACGTCATCAATCCGCTGAACGGCTTCGTCCAAACAGATGCCTATTTTTAAAGCCTCGGGTCTGCAATCCATCAGAAAACGATCGTAAAATCCCTTCCCGTAGCCCACGCGATTGCCTTTTGAATCAAATGCCAACAGGGGAATAACGATGAGGTCTATGTCTGTTGCCAGTGTTATTGCATGTGTCAAGGGATTGGGTTCCTGAATTCCCCAAGGCGAAGTGATGAACCTATCTTCCTTGTGCATGTAATAAGCTAGCATCCTTCCCTCATCTTCAACGCGCGGAAAACAGAGATTGTGCCCAAGCGACCATAGGGTTTGGTGGATCGTCTCCATTTGAACCTCATTCCGTTCGACAATCGGCTGAAAGCTCATGATTGTTTGCGGCTGTTGAAAGCTCGTGATGAAATCCATGAATTCTTGTTGGGCCGACTCGTTCAACAACGCAAAGATGCGTGCCGATACATTTTTGCGTCTGGCCAATGCAAGCTGTCGAAGGCGTGATTTGTTCATGGCTTTGGCCTTAATTTTTCGGTATTTTTTCTTATTTTTGCTTCAATTTTGCCGATTATTTCATAAAAAACAACAAGACTGTGGCCTTTAAGGAATACAAAAATTTAGATTATGCTGCTGTAGC
>JBEEOB010000029.1:0-6850 GCA_041191865.1 Bacteroidota bacterium | reverse complement strand
GAGAATTTTGGAAAATCCTGATTTCCTGATTTACTTTGTGCCCTCATTCAGTCGCTGTGAAGCATTGAATTATAAAGAAGAAGGGAGAGACTAGGCTCATTGATCTTCTGGCAACCCGTCAAAATTTGACCCCGGTGCTAATTCCTACCCCAGGCGTTTGTCTGTTTAGGGAAATATAAAGCTTTGATGATGCAAGCAGAATTTAGACACTATCACTATCCCCATACTTTTCTATTAGAAAGCGGCGCGTCGCTTCCTGAAATTGATATGGCTTACCAAACTTGGGGCCAAATGAATGCAGCAGGGGATAACGTGATTTGGATTTGCCATGCGTTTACGGGAAGTCAAGATGTCGCCGATTGGTGGCAGGGGCTTGTGGGGCCGGGTAAATTGTTCAATCCTGAGAATAATTTCATCGTTTGTGCCAATATTTTGGGTTCGCATTATGGATCTACAGGGCCTTTGTCCATGAATCCACTAACAGGTGAAGCGTATTTTCATACATTTCCGGATGTAACAATTCGAGATGTCGTTCATGCTTTTGAACTACTACGTCAAGATTTAGGAATTCATACCATCAAGACCTGCATCGGTGGGTCGATGGGGGGGCAACAAGCTGTCGAATGGGGAATTATTAATCCAGACTTAATCCAGAATTTGATATTAGTGGCGACGAATGCCGTGCATTCTCCTTGGGGTGTTGCATTTAATGAGTCCCAGCGCATGGCGATTGAACTCGATAAAACGTGGCAAGAGTCACATCCGAAAGCCGGTATTGAGGGGATGAAGGCAGCACGTGCAACGGCATTGATTTCTTATCGGAATTATGAAACATATCAGATTACCCAGGCACGTCAAGATCATTCCTTAGAGAAAACCTTGCGTGCGGTTTCTTATCAGCGTTATCAAGGGGAAAAATTGGCCCAGCGTTTTAACGCGTTCTCATATTATATTCTTTCCAACATGATGGATTCACAAGATGTGGGTCGAAATCGGGGAGGTATTATTCCTGCTTTAAAGCAAATCAAATCGAATACATTGGTTATCGGGATTAAGTCCGATGCCTTGTTTCCCATCGTGGAGCAGGAGTTTTTAGCCAAACATATTCCGGGGGCATCATTTCAAGTGATAGATTCCCTTTATGGGCACGACGGTTTTCTAATTGAAAGTGGTTTAATGACCAAGGCGATCCGTCTATGGCAGAAATTGCAGTTGTTGGAAGTGAATCCAATGGCCGAGTTCTTTCGGGAGTTAGAAAGCTTGTAGAGACGCGATACCTCGCGTCTTATTTGTTAGACGCGAGGTATCGCGTCTCTACAATCAACATTTTTCCTATCTTTGGAACCATGGATTTCAAAAACAAAATTGTCTGGATCACAGGTGCATCATCCGGTATCGGGGAGGCTTTAGCCTATGAATTTGCCTCAAAAGGCGCTAATTTGGTGTTGTCTGCACGCAGAGAAACCGAATTACAACGCGTGGCTCAAGTTTGTGAGTCGAAGGGCAATGGCGTTTTGGTCTTGCCCTTTGACATGGTAGACCTTCCTTCGCACGCGAAACAAGTTGAGGCTGTTATTCAAACATTTGGTCGCATCGATGTACTCGTTTTGAATGCCGGCGTAAGCCAACGATCGTTCGTCTTGGATACCCAATTTGATGTATATCGTCGTTTATTTGAAATCAATTTCTTTTCGATTGTTCATTTAGTCCAACAGGTTATCCCTGTATTTCAAAAGCAGCATGCGGGTATTTTTGTGCCGATTGCCTCTGTGGCAGGTCGGATTTCAACGCCTAGAAGGGCGGCATATGGGGCATCGAAACATGCATTGATTGGCTTTTTTGATTCTGTTCGGGCAGAATTGCATGGGCATGGCATTCAAGTAAGCACCATTTTGCCTGGGTATATTCGCACCGAGATTTCATTGCACGCCATGAACGAACATGGGGAAAAATATGGCAAAATGGATCCTAATCAGGCCAAAGGGCTTGATCCAGCGGTTGCTGCACAAAAGATTGTTGAAGCCGTTTCACGAGGAAAAAACGAATTCTTTGTTGGCGGGGCCTTGGAGCGTTTTGGCTTATTTGTTAAGCAATTGGCACCAGGTATTATGCCTTGGATGTTACGAAAAATTAAAAATACCTAAGCTGTCTGTTTTCGTTCATGAAAGAATAGCATAAATAGGACTAATACTAAGGCTGCAATTCCTGCTGGGACCATCCATACAGATTGCCAATCATGTATGCCATTTGAGGTATACATGTCTAATACAATGCCGGAAAGTTTAGACCCAATTCCCATTCCTACTCCGTATGTAGCCAGTGTAATTAAGCCCTGCGCAGAATTTTTGATGTGCGGACCTGCTTTTTGGTCGGTGTATATCTGTCCCGTCACAAAGAAGAAATCGTAGCAGACTCCGTGTAGAATAATTCCGATATAAAGGATCCATTCACTTGATAAACCGTCTCCATAGCCGAAACAGATAAAGCGAATAATCCAAGCGACCAAGCCAACAATTAACATTTTTTTGACACCTAAACGGGTAAATGCGAAGGGGATAAGTAGCATGAAGATGACTTCTGAAGCTTGTCCTAACGACATTTTATTTTCTACATTGCTCATGTGCGCATCCGTTAAGGATGGGTTGGCCATCGCATAATAGAATGAAAGGGGAATGCATATCAGAATGGATGAAATAAAGAAGATAAGAAATGAGCGGTCCTTGAATAATTTTAAGGCATCAAGGCCTACAATCTGTGCGATGGAAGCGTCTTTGTCTGCTTTAGGCGGAGTATCTGGCAAGAAAAAGGCGTAGATTCCTAAGGCAAAGGAACTGTACATTGCGATGTGAAATATCGCAACATTGTCTCCTAGGGCATAAAATCCGATGATATTCGTTACTACAATCCAGGCAACTGTTCCGGTTACCCGGATGTTGGCAAATTCTTTCTCAGGATTTTGCATTTGCTTCATCGCGATGGAATTTGATAACGCTAGGTTGGGAGCAAAGCAGAGGGTGTAGGCTAAGATGTACCAAAAGAAAATCTCAGGGTCCGTCGTTTGGCTTAATAAATATAAGAGGCCACCACCCATGATGTTTAAAACACCCATCACTTTTTGTGCGGCAAAAAAGCGGTCCGCAATTAATCCGACGAAAAATGGGGCAACGAGTGATGCGAGTGCGAAGGTGAGGTAAGCATTTCCCACTTGGTCACCCGTGGCGTGCAATGTGCTTAATAAATATTTACTCATTTGGCCGTACCAGGCTCCCCATCCGAAGAACATGAGGAACATCATGGTCATGAGTTGAATTTTAGTCGAATTTTTCATCATAATAGGTTTCTTGCGGGTCAAAAATACGAATTTGAAAGAAATATCAAATTTTAAGAAAATATATTTTTAAGGCTTTGGGGATGATTTTGAAAAGGTGAAATCCAATAATTCTTCTATTTTTTCAAAGAAAGGGTCAAAATGGAATCCTGTTTTTTCGATTTTTGCAAAAATGTTATTTTATGCCCTTAAAATGCAACCTAGCGTGCTTTTGGCCATCGAGGCTAAGTATTTGATTTTCAGTAATATTTATCCGTTTTTTGATGAAAATTTGAAAGGCAGGTAGCCCGGAGTGTTTATTATACCATGAATTTAGCGAGTGTTTTATTAATTTCAGGAAGACCTACGGGTTCGTTTCAAGGTTCAATGACCTTGTTCTTGGTGCTATTTTCATTTATTGCATTAGCCTTAATCGGTGTGGGTGTAATTCTCTACCAAAAACGTAAGGAATGGATTGCGCATTCAAAAATGACTTATGGCAAAATTGTCGAAATTTCGAAGCGCTATGCTCGTGATGATCATTCGGGTCGATTCCCTATATATTTTCCCATCGTCTCTTACTACGTGAATGGTAGCGAGTTTCGTCGGGAGGCTGATCAGGGATTAGCAAAAAATTGTGAGGTTGGGCAGGAGATTCCTGTACGTTACCTGACTGAAAATCCATACGAGGCTTCGTTGAATGAATCGACAATTCCGGTATTGAATCCAACGGTCTTTTTTGTCTTGGGGATATTGATGCTGTTAAGTTCGATTGCGCTTTCTTTATTACATAAATAGCTATTGGACGTTTGACATTGGATTTTTTGTAGAGACGCGATACTTCGGGTCTTTTTTTGTGGGTTCCCGTGGTTTAATCGGCGTGAAATACGCCTCAAACTTTGGCAATCCTGAAAGGTTTGCCAAAGGGGCTATTGACTACCAGCCATCATCCTTTTTAGGTTTGATGTTAGCTGGACTTTTTTTCGCTGCAGCGGGCGCTGCCACTTTAGGGCTTGTAGTTGCGCTTCCTTTGAGGTTTACGTCTAAATCCACTCGGCTGAACACCCGAGTTACAATTTTCCACTCACCATTGACTTGCAATAGGCTCAAAAGGTCGATGTATTTGAAGTCGGCGAATTGCAATTCTGCCGCTGCCAAACCGGATATTCCAGCGTACGAATAACTAATTAATTTTGTTGTTGCTTTTACTCCTCCAACGGGAGTTTTTGAAATAAAGGTTTTGATTGGGAAGTCTTGAATTTTACCTGTGCTGGCGTTCACGGTACGTAAAATCGCGGAGGAATGAAATGCCTTACCTAGTTTTGCTGTGTCGCCTGTCGTTAAGCCTTCGAAATAGTTATTGACCGTTGCTTTGATTGCCTCATCTGTACTTTGGCCAAAGGCGAGTACGCTCGTAAAAAGAAGGCTAATGCTTAGGGTGATGATTTTTTTCATGGTTGTTTGATTTAGTTGCCCCCAAGGACAAATTCTGTTGGTAAGGGTTCATCTTTCATGAACAATTTTGCCTTTTCTGGGTATAAAATAGACTGAACAATATTGACTCTTCCAAGTGCATGGTTTGCCATGTTACCTAAAATGATAATGGCCGAGTTGTCTTTTGGATTATGTAAGTAATAGTTTTTAAATCCATGCCACCATCCGGTATGGTAGGTAAGCCATTCGCCATTATCCAATTGCGCGAGGCGCCAACCGAAACCGTAGTTTTTTGCTAAGACTTTTGGGGTGGTGTGTTGTGGGGTAAAGGCTTCCTCTAAGGTAGAGAACTTTACCAGCTTTTCCTCATTCAGCGCGACATCCCAGTGGTACAAATCTTCCACGGTCGAATAAATTCCTTTGTCACCTGTTACGCCATCCAAATGATTGAATTCAGAGACAACAGGTCCACCTCGGCGGGGTACATAACCTGTTGCGGCCGTGCGCAACATTTCGGGGTGCATGGGGTCGTAGATGAATGACTCCGACATGCCTGCGGGTTCGAATAGATTCTTTTTGGCGTATTCTCTGAAATTCATACCACTGAGTTTCTCGACGATGTAGGCGAGTAACATATAGTTGGTATTGTTGTAGCTGAATTTGGCGTTCGGTCGATAGTCAATATGGGGTTTTAAACGAATCATCATTTCGACAACTTTTTGATTCGTTAAAGGGATTTTCTTGTCGTAGACCTTATCCATGTTGTAGGCATAGTCTGATAAACCTGAACGATGCGTCAATAAACTGCGGATCGTTAGGCTTGAATCATACGGAAAACCTGGGATGTGTTTGTAGATGGCATCATCATAATTCAGTAAACCTTTTTCATGCAATTGCATAATTGCAACAGCGGTAAACTGTTTGGAGACAGAAGCTAATTGAAAATGTGTGTGGGTGTTGATGTTACTTTTTGTAAAGTAATTGGCATAACCGAATCCTTTTTTATAAATGATTTTGCCGTATTGGGCAACCAGCACGGCGCCATTGAATCCCGATTTTGCTTGAAGTTTCGAAAAGAAGGTGTCAAGTTTGATGGATTTTTGTCTGGCAATTTCGGGGTTGAATAAATTAGCGAGGCTATCGTTGCGTTTCTCGATGTTTGTTTTTACATGGAAGAAACTTTTGGTTGGGTGCGAAGTAATTAATAAGCCAATGAGCGTGCAAAGGGTTAATGCGCCAATAATCTTAGGGCCTTTCGGTAATTTCAACATGAATTGGATAAAGCGGTTCATTTCACAGCAATTTACTTTAATTCGAGTTTTTAATCAAGTGTAGATTCATCTTTATTTGGGTTGATTGTGTACATTCGGTGATTCAATCGGAATTTCCTATGAAATATATATTCATCTTTTTAATTCGCCTTTACCAGGGGTTAATCTCTCCTTTCTTGCCCAATGCTTGTCGGTACCAGCCCACATGCTCAGAATACGCCAAACAAGCATTCATAAAATATGGATTTATGAAAGGCTTTCGTTTGACTGTGAAGCGCATTTCGTCCTGTCATCCTTGGGGTGGAAGTGGTTATGACCCATTACCCTAGTTTTGTATACAGCATAGCACTGTCCAAAAAATACAATTAATTGGATTATTCCGTTTTGGGTTAATTTATCTACAGGTAATTCTTTACCGATAAATAATTTGATTTTTTTTGAAAAAAAATTCTATTGAAAAAATACAATCGCTTTTGGCCTGTTTTGAGCACATTTAGGGCTCAAATATATCGAACAGCAACTATATAGGTATAAATTAGATTATTTCGTGAATCTGTCCTACACTGTGCTACTTTTCAATAAATTCTAATTTTCGTCCAATTTGTGCGCACGATTTCCTTGATTCATTAATTAAAATCATTTTTTTATTCAATTTATTATTCTTTTTTTTGCCTTGGTTTTGAAATTAGCCATGGACTCTAAACGTTTACAGAGTAGTTTTGGTTGAAACAAAATCACAAAGAATCATTAATCATTTTTAACCCTTAATTTTTCACTTATGATTCATTCTTACAAAAGAGTGGGTCGCCTTGTGCGATCAAGTGTAAGTAACCTAGGC
>JBEEOB010000028.1:0-14275 GCA_041191865.1 Bacteroidota bacterium | reverse complement strand
CAAAAAATCATTCAAAACTTCTTAGCGCTTTAATCTATGTTCCAACTCATTCCAGCCATCGATATTATTGGAGGACAATGCGTTCGATTAACGCAAGGGGATTACCAACAAAAGAAAGTTTATAGTTCTGATCCGCTTGAAATTGCCAAGGCATTCGAAGGGGCAGGAATCCAACGCTTGCATTTAGTGGATTTGGACGGAGCGAAAGCGAAAGAAATTGTCAATGCTTCCGTATTAGAACGCATCGCATCGAACACCTCTTTACATATTGATTTTGGCGGTGGGGTACAATCGGATACCATGATTGACCGCGCATTTTCTGCAGGAGCGGCGCAAATAACGGCAGGAAGCATTGCCGTGCGCAATCCGGAAATGGTCCACGGCTGGTTTAAAAAATACGGTACCGATAAAATTATCTTGGGCGCTGATGCCCACAATGAGCAAATCGCAGTGTCTGGTTGGCAAGAAAATTCGAATATTTCCATCTTTGATTTTCTGACTGACTATCAAACGGCAGGCGCTCAATACGTCATATCGACAGATGTTGCGAAGGACGGACTTTTACAAGGGCCAAGCTTTGATTTATATGAAAAAATTCAAGCGAATAATCCCGGATTAAATATTATTGCCAGTGGTGGAGTAGCCAATATGCAAGATTTGGAACAATTACGCGCCATGAATTTATTCGGTGTGATTGTTGGAAAAGCATTTTACGAAGGACACATTACACTTGAAGATTTAGCCACATTTGCCAAAGAATCCCTATGCTAACGAAACGAATTATTCCATGTTTGGATATAAAAGAGGGTCGGACCGTCAAGGGGACCAACTTTGTGGACTTGCGTGATGCGGGGGATCCCGTGGAATTGGGCGCCTTGTATGCGGAGCAAGGGGCGGACGAATTGGTCTTTTTGGATATAACCGCGACCGTGGATAACCGAAAAACCTTGGTGAATTTAGTACGTGAAGTAGCAAGACATGTGAATATTCCCTTTACGGTAGGAGGAGGAATCAGTTCCATCGAAGATGTTTCCGCGTTATTGAATGCAGGTGCCGATAAGGTCTCGATTAATTCCTCGGCGGTTCGTCGGCCGGAATTAATTGACGAATTGGCCTTACAATTTGGTTCCCAATGCATAATCGTGGCGATAGATACGCGCTTTGTGGAAGGGTCGGATTGGGTTCATACCCACGGTGGAAGAAAAATCACGGAAATTTCGACGATGGCTTGGGCCAAAGAAGTGGAATCTCGTGGTGCAGGTGAAATACTATTGACATCCATGGATGCCGATGGGACTAAAGCGGGTTTTGCCAATGACCTAACGAGTCGGATTTCAGCACAATCTTCCATTCCCATTATTGCATCAGGCGGCGCGGGGACCATGGAACATTTTTATGAGGTATTTACCTCGGGAAAAGCCGATGCCGGTTTGGCAGCGAGCATCTTCCACTTCAAAGAAATTGAGATTATTGAATTGAAAAAATATTTAGCCAGCAAAGGAATTCCGATGCGGATATACTAATTTAACCCCTATGAGTTTACAACCCGATTTTTCCAAAGGCTTAGTCCCTGCCATTATTCAAGATGCTAACACCTTGAAAGTATTGATGTTGGGCTACATGAATGAAGAGGCCTACACCAAAACGCTTGCTGAAAACCGGGTAACTTTTTTTTCCCGCTCAAAGAATCGTTTATGGACCAAAGGGGAAACATCTGAAAATTATTTGGATGTGGTGAGCATTGCTGTTGATTGTGATCAGGATACCCTATTAATTCAAGCAAAACCGGCAGGTCCAACATGCCACACAGGTTCAGATACTTGTTTCAATGAATCGAATACAGATAATGCTGCCTGGTTAGACCACTTAAAACACATCATTCGTTCGCGCAAAAATGCATCGGCTGACACCTCCTATACGGCTTCTTTGTTCCAAAAAGGAACACATAAAGTTGCTCAAAAAGTAGGAGAAGAGGCCGTTGAATTAGTAATCGAGGCCATGATGGACAATGATGAATTGTTCAAAGGAGAAGCAGCTGATTTGATTTTCCACCTATTGGTTTTGTTGGAAGATCGCGGAATTGGCTTAGAAGAAATCGTTAAGACATTACAAGCTAGACATCAGAAATAACATGATTGGATTTATCATACGTTACATCATTATTGCATGCGTGGTATTCATCATTCCACGTTATTTGAAGGGAATTACAGTCGACGGATTTACGACAGCCTTAGTCGTTGCTTTGGCGATGGGATTTTTAAATTCCTTTGTAAAACCCATCTTGAAAATTATCAGCTTCCCGATTACCTTTATGACCTTGGGATTGTTTTCCTTGGTGATCACAGTGGCAATGGTTTACATCGTAGAAGCCTATGTAGATGGTTTTAAGGTGAGCGGATTCATCGCTCCATTGATATTCAGTTTTGTGGTAGGTATTACGAACTCTTTTGTAGGCCTATTTACAAAGTAATCCCCCACTTAACCTTTGGCAATCCTCCTCAGGTTTGCCAAAGGTAGTGGTTGCATCCAACATTTAAGTCAAGTGAAAGTCGATTATCAATTAGCTGATATCTTTCGATGAAATTCGAAATGTCATCAATCCCGCTAATGCCGAAGGAATGGCAAACACCCAAAAACTTTGGGTCATGTCCAATCCCCAGGCAACTAACAAACCACCTAGAATTGGGCCAATAATCCCACCTAATCTTCCGGCACCAATTGCCCAGCCAACACCCGTAGTACGGATGTAGGTCGGGTACATGCTCGCCGCCACGGCATACAAGCCCACAAAGCCTCCCTGAACCCCGAAGCCCATTAAAAAGAAAATAACCAATACATACGGAGAGTTCACAAAGAAACCGAAAGACAACATCGTAAGCGCCGTAAAAATCAAAATCGTCCCAATTGTTTTTTTCAACCCGAAACGAGATGAACAATAGCCTTGCATGGGAATGCCCACGATTGCGCCGAGGTTGAAAACTGTTCCCGCATAGATGGCCGCAGAAAGCGAAAGTCCGGCATTCGTGGCTAATTTGGGAATCCAATTCAACATAAAATAAAGGGTAGCAAAGGCTAAAAACAAGGCCGCCCAAAGCTGGAATGTAGAAATTCGATAAGGTTCCTGAACCAAAATTTGTACACGAGGTTTTGTATCGCCTTGTTTGGAAGGGGCAAATGACTCTTTGATAAATAGTCCCACTAAGGGCAAAGAAAGAAAAGTAGCATAGCCCGCTAATTCAAATAAGTGTTCCCAACCCGAGGTTTTTATGACCGTTGCAGCAACGAGGCCCGACAAAACAGCTCCCACTGGATATCCCGCGACGACCGTGCTCACCCAAAAATTTCGAGTAGAAGTTGGCGAATTTTCAGCCGTTAACGCCGCTGTCGTCGCCATCATGGCACCAATACCTAGGCCACTAATGAATCGAAAAATCATCAAAACATTGATATCTGTCGCAAAAGATGTCGAATAAATACAGGTTGCCATCAACAATCCCGCGATTAGCATGGTGGATTTTCGGCCAATGCGATCAGCAAAGGGCGCTAAAAAGATGGCCCCTACCGTCATCCCTACCAGGCCGGAGCTAAATACGATGCCTAGATTCGCGGGAGAAATACTCCATGCTTTGGCAATGGCAGGAGCGGCATAGGAAATGATGAGTACATCCATCCCGTCCAGCATGTTCATTAAAAAGCAGATGAATACTGCGATATATTGCTTAGTTGACATATCCAAAAGAAGGCTTCACGCCCGTTTTAACCCAGTTACGCAAAGCATCAAATGCCTCCCCTGTTTGTTTATCCGTAAATTGGCAATGTGCCTGTCCATTCGTGTACTTCACCGTGAAATATTTTCCACGGCCCTGCGCATGAATCATATTTTCTAAATTGGTGACCGCATAGGAAACGGGAATGAGTTGGTCATAAATTGTATGCATCAAAACGATTGGCTTGTCAATTTTACCCGTACGATCATAGCGGGCGAACAATTTTTGAGGATCTTGATTTGCTGCCAAACGTTCCGCTTTTTTGTTCACGTCCAGGTTATCAGGAAAACCCGAATAGACCGTTTGCGTATTATCAAATGGGTTACCATTGAATTTTAAGGCCAAATCGCGCAACACATTTTGATTGAAAAACAAGGCGGCTGGAAGGTCCGCTAATTTGAGGTCAAAGCGTTTGGCAAATGCAACAGCCAATGCTGAATCTTTCGAAACAATGGCTTGCTTAATTGCTCCCATGCGTGGTCCTGCTTCCGCAAAAGACACAAATTGCACGGCACTGTTTGGATCAAAAATCGATTTCAACGAGGGAACAATTCCCGGGAAAAGGCCATTAAAGGTCGCATACATATCATACTCCTTGCGGCATTGTAGGTAAGGCCGTGAAGACAAAGGGCACAGGGGTAATCCACCCTGGTAATGCTGCCCGAAATTTTCAAGGGTCGCAACGGTAATGCCGCCTCCCATGGAATGTCCAACCATGAAAGTCGAATCGGGTTGACCCATTTTTTTCACGAAGGCTTGACGAAGTTCTTCGGTCGCATCTACTCCTTCAGGCAAGGCGAAACCTTGAATGGGATAATCAGATGCAGCGATTGCGAAACCGCGATCCAGAAATGGCTTTAAGCGCTGCGCGAGTTGTGCGTTCGCGCTGTTTGGCGGCGTACCCATGAATTGGTAACCATGCGCGTACATGATCAGTTTTTTATTCCAATTTGCCGGAATGTGGACTTGGTAATCTCCGCCTTTAAGCTTTCCCAAATCAACCGCTTTTTGTGCTTGAAGTGAAAAGGTAAAGCAAAGTAAAATTGCGAGTTGTTTCATTATAATAATTTATAAATGCGAATTTTAACAGCATCCGGCATGCGTTCGCCGGTACAAACAAAAATGGTATCATTGATCCAAGCATACTTGCTGGTTAAAGGGGCTTCTAATTTCGGGATAGCGCGGAAGTAATATTGACTTGCATCCACTTTTTCGCCTTTTGCAATGCGGGCGGCCACTTCCGGCGTCGCCACGCGAACGCCAATATTTTTCACATATATAATGGATCCATCGTCTGCCTTAAATTGATAATGTGCCTCCAGTTCTGCTACTCCGTCTTTTCGGACTACTTGCCAGTCGGCACCCCCATTAAAAATTTCGCCTTTAATCCCGGGTCCGTCAACGGTACCACCGATGATTGGAATAATACGTCTTGTACCGTGAGCTGTTTCGCCAACAGTCAATGCGGGGCTAAGTTTTACCTGTAATTCACAGAAAAATTCGAGTTTGGGGGCCTCTTGCGAAAAGGCAGAAGAGATGCTGAAAATCAGCAAGGTGATAATTTTTTTCATCGGTTTAGATTTATTTCCCTCACTTAGCTTTGGCAAACCTTAGAGGATTGCCAAAGCTACGGGGAAATCAGGAATTTTCGATGCCCCAAAAGCATTTTATCAGGTATTTGGTTCTTGATTTACTACGAATTCCGCTAACTTCGCGATACGCTGACGGGGTCTGGGACCACCGGCAGCGTATACTAAACCTGGCATATGAAAAAATTTATATCATTAGCACTGTTGTGCTTCATCTCCTTTGTTGCCTTTCCTAAAGGAAATTTACCTCGCACCATTGTTACCACCGATGGTGAAATTGATGATGTAGATACCTTCATCCGGATGTTGATGTATTCCAATGAGTATCATTTGGAAGGCCTCGTTTATTCCAGCTCTATGTGGCATTACAAGGGCGATGGCAAAGGGACGAAATTCATCTCCGAAATGGAAATGACCCGAAAAATGTATGGCGAAAAAACTGATTTAAGATGGCCGGGGGTCCACTGGATACAAGATTTATTACAAGCCTATGCCCAAGTACATCCCAATCTGATTTTACACGATAAAAACTACCCCACTCCTACCTATTTAAACAGTTTAGTCAAAGTGGGCAACATTGATTTCGAAGGGGAAATGGAACAGGTGACAGAGGGTTCTGAATGGATTAAATCCAAACTTTTGGATAAAGATCCCGAACCCATTTATTTACAAGCTTGGGGCGGAACGAACACCATCGCAAGGGCTTTGAAGTCGATCGAGGAGCAATATGCGGCGGATAAAAACTGGCCGATAATCAAAGCGAAGATTTCGAAAAAAGCCATCATTTATACCGTCATGGATCAAGATGCAACCTACAAAAACTACATTGGGGGACATTGGCCAGAGATCCGCGTATTTTACAATGCGCATCAATTTGGAAGTTTTGCATATCCATGGAAGCGCATCATGCCCAAAGCAACACAAGCTTATTTCGAAGGAGCCTACATGGCAAACAAAATCATATTAGATCACGGTCCTTTGATGAAAATGTACTATTCCTACGGGGATGGTCAGAAGCAGGCAGGCGATGATGAACACATTCATGGGGATATCTCCAAAATAAAAAATGCACAATGGGGTGATTTCTCGCAATACGATTTCATATCGGAAGGGGATTCTCCAGCCTTTTTACACCTTGTGGATGTAGGCTTAAATAACTTAAATAATCCTTCTTTTGGCGGTTGGGGAGGCAGATTTGTGCAGGCGAAAGACAATCCTTTCCGTTTTGAGGACAATGATCAAGCGGCCGATTTCAATCCGGAAACAGGCAAAATGGATATCAATTATTCCCAAACGCGTTGGTTGATTGCTGCCCAGGAAGATTTCGCGGCGCGGGCCGACTGGTGTGTAAAATCCTATGCGGATGCGAACCATGCCCCACAAATCACCGTGAAAGAAGGCATGTATTTGACAGCTAATCCCGGTCAGGAGCTATTAATAACGATAGAAACTCGTGACCCAGACCGGAATGGTATTCGATTAAAAGCTTGGGCCTATCCAGAAGCTGGGTCTGGAAAAGCAGGGATTAATTTAGGTGGGAAACAAGCCATCGTATCTATCCCTGATTCAGCAAAAAAGGGGGATACCTTTCATGTTGTAATTGAGGGAACAGATAATGGAAGTCCGGCCTTAACTCGCTATCGCCGAGTAGTGATTAGTATCCGTTAAATCGCTTCAAACTCGCCGCGTTCTAGGTTTTTCCGAACTTTTCCCGCTTCGAAAACCTTGCCATTCATTGAAATATAAACACCCGGAGGAAGCACTTGCACAAAAGCAAGTGCACTGCCGAGGTTAAACATGCCATCGGAACTTCCAAATTTATAGGGAATCATCGCACCCGTTAATACAATGGTTTTTGTTAAAATTTGGCCCGCCAAATATTCCGCTGTTTGCGTCATTGTATCGGTTCCGTGGGTAATCAAAATTCGATTGGCATCTACAGAAAGGCAGGCATCGTAAATCTGAATTCGATCCGCATCCGAAAAATCAAGACTGTCCTTCATGAAAAGGGTATCTGTTTTTACATCAAGTCGATTACGTCCTTTACTTAACATTTCCTGCAAATGAGTCTCTTTGAAATACAAGGCCCCATTTAATTCATTGTATTCCTTATCAAATGTTCCTCCGGTAACATAAATCTGAATCATATTTTATAATTTGTCGATGAATGGTTAAAACTACATGGTCCAAATACAATTAGCAACAAGCGACGAAGAATTAGTTGGCATTTTAGCACTCCAGCAAGCCAATTTACGTAAAAATGTCAGCGAAGAGGAAGCGCTAACGCAAGGTTTTCTGATGGCAGAATACGACTTGGAATTTCTGCAGACCTTGCATGCCAAAAGTCCGAGCATCATTGCCAAAGATGGCGATCAAGTCGTGGGATACAGCATCGTAGCCTTGCCAGAAGAGGCGAAACAACATGAATTACTGGCCGATTTGGTTCGAAATATTGAGCGTTGTCGGTACCAAAACGAAGAGATTCAAAATTACGCCATTGTGGGTCAATTATGTGTGGACAAAAATTATCGAGGGCAAGATTTAGTACAAGGCTTGTATGGTGCCTTTCGTGATTATTATGCAGAAAAATATATGTTTTGTGTGACAGATGTCGCACAAGCAAATGCCCGATCATTGAAGGCGCACCAAAAACGAGGTTTTCAGGTCATTGATACCTTGGTATATGGTGGAATTGGCTGGGATATCGTCTTATGGGATTGGAATAAAAAAGCCGTCCAGGAATCCTAGACGGCTTTTCATATAAAAACTAATTAATCATTTTAAAGTGCGTGGCGCAAGGTAATTCCGTATGTTCTTGGATCACCCAAGACCGCCGCATATTGACCTGCGTTTCCTCCGGCAGGCAAAAGCTGTTCAAAATAATTTTGGTCTAACACGTTTCTCCCCCAAATCGAGATACTCACACCTTTCGCTGCTCTAAATCCAACACGCACATTCAATAAGGAATAAGCTGCTACATTCAGGTATTTTGAAGGCGAAGGACTTGAGGAGAAACCAGAACGAGCATAATCATCTACAGCAATATAGAACTCCCCTGTTTGGCCTAGAACCTTCGCTACTGAGGTAAACTCCGCACCCAATGAAGCAGCCCATTTAGATACACCTGGCAATTGACCTCCAGATACATCTTTGAAAGTTGCCTTTCCACCTGTTTCCTCTAAAGGGACTGGAGCGTTTGTGAAGGAGGTATAAATCGCGTCTGTGTAGGCTAGATTACCATAAAATGAAAAGTGCTTGGTTAAACTCCAGGTTCCGTCGACTTCGATTCCGCGTACTCGAACACCTTCCGCATTCGCTAAATACCCACGATTAACCGCTGGATCGGGTGTTTGAACGAGCGTTTGGTAATCTGAAATATCTGTATGGTAAGCCGTTAAATTAAACGTCGTATTCGCACTTGGACGCGATTTAAGCCCCAATTCTACGTGTTTCGTGCCTTCTGGTTTGATAGTCGCTAACTCAAGTGCGGGCTGACCATTTATGTTGGGTAATCCACCTAAGTTTAAGCCCACAGGCTTGTAGCCGGTCGAATAAGTTAAGAACGTGTTGAAGTTTTTCGATTGCTTGTAGGCCAAAGTTACCTGTCCAGAAAAGTTTCGATTCGTTACATCGGCATCAAAGGTTTGATCCGAATAGACTAATTTTTTCAAGGCGATCAAAGCCGCATCCGTGGTTTGCAATCCGCCATAAGTCTTGCGGCTGTAACTAAGATCTTTCGCATCATAATTATAGCGAATACCAGGCATTAAGCTGATTTTGTTTGTCAAGGCAATGTCCAGTTGACCGAAAACAGCTGCAGAAAGCGTGTTCAAATTCGAACGGGTTTTAATGCCATATCCTTCGAAAAGACCTGGTGTTTTCCACAAAGCGGATGTTGTACTTTGGTTAAATCTCCAGGTTGCAGAACCGCCTTCCTCCGTTTGATCCGGATTTGATTTTAGGTTTTGGCCAAAAACAAAGGCTCCAAATACTGCACTCAATTTAGAAGAAAAAGTTCCAGCCCAACGTATATCTTGCGACCATTGCTCGTGGTAAGAAGTCGCAGCAGATGTTTTCAGCGCTTGTAAACCTGTGAAATCACGGTCATTAGAAGGATCCCAATCCCAAAAACGCCATGCAGATGTAGCCGTTAATGTCCCTGGGCCTAACTGAATATCTGCATTCAAAGAAACGCCACCTAACTTCTGACCAGATCGCCAAGGCGTATCGTGATCAATCAAGCGATCGAATGGATTACGGCTAGGTAATTGATAATTTAAGTCCTTAATAATATTCTCAAACTGACGGTAAGAGGCACGCAACGTAGGAGCAACGCCGGCAAAAACTTGCGCATAACCGTTCGGATTCTGTTGGGTAAAATCTCCAATCACGGTGAATTTAACTTTCTCAGATGGCACGAATAATAGCTGACTACGCACACCTAAATTATTCAAGTCGTTCACTTTTTGTTGGGTCGCTACATTATACAATAAACCGTCACGCTGCGTTCCTGAGAAGGAAATACGTGCCGCAAGTTTCTTGCTCAAAGGCCCTGTAATACTTGCTTTGGCCTGAATAAATCCATAATTACCATAGCTTAATTCAAAGTTGGCCCCCGGCGTAAAACTCGCTTTTTTCGTCGTCACGTTGAAATTACCTGCTGATGTATTTTTTCCAAAAAGTGTTCCTTGCGGCCCACGCAAAACCTCCACTTGCTCGATGTCGACAAAATCCATCGTCGTTGCCGCCGGACGCGCATAATACACGCCATCCACGTAGAAACCAACGCCTGGATCAATACCATCATTCGTTAAACCGAAAGTAGTCCCTAGCCCACGAATGCTTAATGATGTGTTACGCGGGTTTGACGAATATAGTTGTACCGATGGGATGAATTCCTTCAAACGATTCACATTGAATGATCCCGTTTCAGCCACTTTGGAACCTCCAATAACCGTAATTGGGATAGGCACATCTTGTATGGCCTCTTTTCTCCGACGAGACGTCACCACGATTTCCTCTAATTCCTTAGCTTCCTCTTTCAAGTAAATTGTCACCGGCGTTCCTTCCGCGATATATTCCAATTTCTGGTAACCCACGAAACTAAGCACAAGACTATAAGGGAATTTTTGCCCTGTTTGGAAATAGAAGTGGCCTTCCACGTCCGTGATCACTCCGTGGGTTGTCCCTTTAATATAAACGGAAACGCCTGGGATAGGCTCTTTTGTTTTTTCGTCCAACACCTGCCCACTGAGCGTCGAATTAATGGTTGGTTTTATTTGTTGGCCAAAAATTGAGCCCGAAAAAAGTACTAAGACTATTAATTTGTAAAAGGTATTCATATTCAGCGGGTTATAAAATCTTACTATACTATAAAATCTACCGACTTAGTAGATTGTTTGACAAAAGTATACAAGAGATTAATATAATGCAAACGCCTCATTTGGGAAATTTTCAAATTTTTGCAAAAATGCGCATATATGAAACAATATGGCATAAAAAAAGTCTATAAAAATTATAGACTTTTAATTTTGAACACGTTAAAATACTAAAATAGCATGTAAGCCACCAATAGCGTTACGAAGACATTAAACAACTGCGCAATCAAGAAAGCATACAAAGGCTTCTTGCCTTCTTTCGAAAACAAATCCGAAAACTTGGTTTCCAAACCAATGCTCGTGAAAGCCAGTGCAAACCACAAACCCTGCAAAGACTTAAATCCGCCTTTGACCGAATCAATGGTTTCCGAAGAAACAACAAAAGAGAAGAGCAGCGATGCCGCGATGAAGCCTAGAACGAATTTTGGGAAACGTTCCCAAATGATGCTTAAGGTAGGCTTGCTTTCCTTAGCTGTCTCCGACTGGTTATTCGTCACAGTCCAATAAATCGAAATTGCGAACGCTGCGAATCCTAGAAGTACGTTTTGTGAGAATTTTACAATGGTTGAAATCTTCAAGGCCTCCTCGCCCACCATCGTTCCCGAGGCGATTACCGCACCCGTGGTATCGATCGTTCCTCCTAACCAAGCTCCCGTCACCGCTTGTGAAAGACCTAAGGCCTGCGCGATGAAAGGCAAGAAAATGATCATCGGTATCGCGGTAATTAAGACAATCGAAATCACATACGAAAGCTTTTTGGAATCTCCTTTAATCGCACCTGCTGTAGCAATCGCCGCCGAAACGCCGCAGATAGATACTGCGCTGGAAATCATGATCGCAAACTCCTCGTCGACACCCAGTTTTTTCGACACCCAAAACGCAAAATACCAGACTGAAATCACAACCACCAAGGCCTGAATTAACCCTAAAGATCCTGCCTTTAAGATATCACCAAAAATCACACTGGTACCTAGTAAGATTAAACCAATCTTCACAAATAGTTCTGTTGAGAGCGATTCCGTCAACCACCCCGGCAGCGTGAAAAAATTACTTAAAAGTAAGCCGATCGTCAAACTGAAAATCACCGCTTCCAAATTCCAATTCTTCAAAAAAGCATTTCCTGCCAAGACCAAAGCTAAGCTCGTTAAGACAAAAACAATGGGAAAACCTTGCGCTGTGGCCTTAATTGACTTACCAAGCAAGCGTGCAGACAACATGGCAATGATATAGGTAATGCCAAATACCTGAAGCATTTTGAATAGATTTTTACCCGATAACACCTTTTCTGTTAGTTCTGTCGTGGTTTCCCAGCCAAAACTCGGGGAGGGGATCAGAATACCAAGAAGTGCGATAATAATGAGGAAAAATCCGAGAAAAACGACCGTCCAGTCCTCTGAGAGTAGTTGATTATTTTTTATCATGTTGTTGGTATAAAGGGGAGGTGGAGGTGACGCTGCCGGGGTCTGCGACCCCGGCAGCGTCTACCGCCCACGCAAGTTCCAGTTTTTTTTGAAAAGTTTCCTGATAAATTTAAAGCGCCGGCGTAATCACGATGTTCCGATATTCCACCGGACCATGGTCTCCCTGAATCATAATCGGCCCGGGTGCAGCCTCATCGCTATCCATCGCACCTCCGGTAACCCCAGGGATATTTTGGTCAACAATCACTTTTTGGCCATTTAATGTCACGGATACCTTACGCCCCGCCAGCGTGATGTCATAGCTTTGCCACTCACCGGATGGCTTAGCTGCTTGGAACAAGGGGTCAAGAAACCCATAAATCCCACCCAAATAAATGCTGTAGGGCTCTTTGCCATAACTGTCCTCCACCTGCACCTCATAACGGCCACGCAGATACACACCACTGTTACTTCCCGGAGGCAAACGGAATTCGATATGCAATTTAAAGTCCGAGAATTTTTCATCCGTACAAATATTCGCCCCAGAAGCGGGACTCTTCATCACACCATTCTCCACAACCCACTGATTCTTTGGCCCCAAAGCCTTCCAGCCCGTCAAATCTTTTCCATTCAATAATGAAATCGGCTTACCCCATTTGGGTTCAGAGCCGCGCCATAAAGTCGGAGCACGCACACCCGTAAATGCCATCGATTTCCCATTGGGCTTAATCAATGTTCCCGACAATTTTCCATCCTTCAAATCCCCCTCAAAACTCAAATAGGCCTCCTCCTTTTCCCACTGTGGCGGAATCTTAAATGACACATGCCCATCCTTAAAAAACACCTCCGCAATGGGACGTGCCGACCCGCCATCTCCTACAAAACGACCCGTCAAGGTACGCAACCCCGAATGGCGAACTTCCAACCACGAAGGTGCCGTCGAAACACCCCCATTACGGTTCTCCATCGATACCGATAAATCCCAAGCCCCCTCCAAAGGATGGTGTTCCTGTGCAAAAGCACTGGCAGAAATTGCCACTAACGCAATCAATAATTTTTTCATAGATCTACGATTTAACCGCCTCCATTTTAGGCGAAATGAAATGAATGAGCAACCACGCAAACAAATACGCACAGCCACAAGCCACAAAAATAATATTATATCCATCAGATAAAGCCTGGTCTGCCTTGTAGGAATCCAACACCACCCCGATAATATAAGGGAAAATCACTCCTCCTAGCGACCCCGCCAAACCCCCAATGCCCACAACGGAGGAAACCGCATGCTTCGGAAACATATCCGAAACAGTAGTGAAAATATTCGCCGACCATGCCTGGTGCGCCGAAGCCGCAATACTGATTAAGAATACCGCCTGCCAAATGTCCGTCGCCCAACGAGCCCCAATAATCGGCACTGCACAGAGCGCAAAAAAGAACATCGAATACTTCCGCGCCTTGTACACGGGCCAACCTTTTTTGATGAAATACCCCGAAATGTAGCCTCCGCCTATACTCCCAATCGACGTGCAAGTAAACAGAATCGCCAAATGCAAACTCGGCTTTTTCAAGTCCAAAGAGAAAGTCGTGGAGAAATAAGACGGCAACCAAAACAAGAAAAACCACCAGATGGGATCGGTGAAAAACTTACCTACGATGAAAACCCAAGTTTGGCGATAAGTGAAAAGTTTGCCCCAAGCGATGGGTGCGACATCGGTCACATCCTCTTCTACGTTTTGAATGTGCGCTAATTCTTCGGTGCTTACTGAAGGGTGTTTTGCAGGCACCTCGTAAAACCACCACCACAAGATCAACCAGACAAAGCCAATCGCTCCTGTGATGATAAATGCCTCTTGCCAACCGTAGGCTCCCAATATCCAAGGCACCATAATCGGCGCGACCATCGCCCCAATGTTTGCGCCAGAATTAAATATACCCGTGGCCAAAGCTCGTTCCCGTTTAGGAAACCACTCCGCCACCGTCTTAATTGCCGCTGGAAAATTTCCTGCCTCACCAGCTCCCAAAGCAGCGCGCGCCGCACCGAAACCAAATGAGGTCTTCGCCAAGGCATGCGCCATCGCGGCAAACGACCAGATGACGATCGAAATCGCATAACCCATTTTGGAACCAATCTTATCGATTAC